>CAYFSN010000006.1:0-14364 GCA_964345845.1 uncultured Christensenella sp. | reverse complement strand
CCGCATGCAACAGTTGAAGAACGGCGCCCTTTCACGCGCTACTGAGGAGCAGGAAGATGACCTTTGATGAGCAGCAACGGCACTATCTCCGCCTGGTAGAACAGGCGCTAGATAACGCCCTGCCAGTGCGTAATGAGGAGTGGCCTGTAGAAGGCGCTCCAAAGCCATTGACAGAAGCGATGCGGTACAGCTTACTTGCCGGCGGCAAGCGTTTAAGGCCTGTGCTGACACTGGCGGCCTGTGAGGCCGCGGGCGGGGCGGCAGAAGACGCGCTGCCCTTTGCCGCCGCGGTGGAAATGATACACACCTATTCTCTCATTCACGATGATTTGCCCGCGATGGACAATGACGATTTGCGCCGCGGCAAGCCGACCAGCCATAAAGTTTTCGGCGAAGCGATGGCAATATTGGCAGGCGACGCGCTGCTGAACCTGGCCTTTGAAACCATGTGCGCAAGCGAACATCCCAATGCATTTGCCGCCATGCGAGAGGTGGGCCGGCGCTCCGGCTCGTCTGGCATGATTGCCGGACAGTGTGCCGACATCGCCATGGAAGGAAAGCAGATTGATACAGCCGTGCTGGCGTATATCCACGAGCGGAAAACCGGGGATTTGTTCAAAGCAGCCGTGTTAGCAGGCCTGCAAATCGCGGGCGCATCACAAACCCAATTGGACTTGGGGCGGCAGTACGCGCAGAGCCTGGGCCTAGCTTTTCAAATTGTGGATGACATACTGGATGTAACCGGCGAAAAGAGCAACATGGGCAAAACGCTGGGAAAAGACGCCGCTGCCGGTAAGGTAACCTGGCCCGCGGCATATGGCTTGGAGGCAGCGCGCATGAAGGCTGCTGAGTTGATTGGCAGTGCGGTGGAGAAAGCGAACCAACTAAACCCGGAGCATGGCTTCCTGCAGGAACTTGCCAGGCACACCCTCAAACGGGTAAAATGATTGGCACGTCGAAGTAAGGGGGCGAAAGCGTGACGGAGTTGCTTCGCAATGAAATACTCATTTGCGCACTTGTAGCCTGGTTTGTGGCGCAGGTACTGAAGGTGTTTATCCATGGGCTCGTCAACCGCAAGATTGACTGGCGCCGCATGTTCGGCATGGGCGGCATGCCAAGCTCACATACCGCATTTCTGGTGTCCTTGACCACCATGATTGCAATGCGGGAGGGGCTGGGCTCCACTGCTTTTGCCATCGCCGTCGCGGTGACCATGGTGGTGATATACGATGCCATGGGTGTACGCTATCAAACCGGCAAGCAAAGCCATGTCATTAACCGCATATTGCGCAGAATGCTGGTGGAAGGCCAACCCCTGGAAGAGCACGACCTGAAGGAACTGATGGGACACACACCCACTGAAGTCTTCTTCGGCGCTGTTATCGGGCTGGTTGTGCCGCTGTTTTACATGTAGGAGGAACAATGGATCAGTTTATGGAAGAAGTGGTGTCCAAGCGCAACAAGACAGGCGAAAACCTGATGTTTGTGCTGAGTTGGATTATGATGATTATCTCCGGCGTATTTGCTGTGTTTATGTTCAACTTGTTGACAATGGCCATCAGCAGGCAGGGCTTTCATGCCGGGATGACATTTGATATCGTCATCACACTGCTGGCCATTGCTTCGGCAGTGCTGCTGTTTTTGAACAAAGACAAAATGCGCACGGAATATGAGTATACCTTCACCAACGGGATACTGGATTTCGCCAAGGTTTTTAACAATCGCAAACGCAAGAACCTTGGCACCATGAACCTGAAAAACATTGAGGCGGTGGGAAAGGTGAGTTCCGGGTCTTTTCAGCGTTACCTGAAAATGCCAGGAGTGAAGCGCATCAACTGGTTTTTGAACCGTGAAGCAGAATTGTACTACCTGTACTATCAAAAAGATCAGCAAAAGACCCTCATGATCATCGAGCCCAGCGAGGAAATGGCCAAGTTAATCATCCGCGCCGCGGGTCAGGGCAAACTTCAACAGAACTAAGCGTATGATGAAGACCATCTATCTGGACAACAGCGCCACCACCCGGCCCATGCCAGCGGTGGTGCAAGCCATGGTCGCGTCCATGGAACAGGCATACTACAATCCTTCCTCCTTGTACGCGCAGGCTGTGTCTGTGGAAAAGGGGATGTCAGCATGCAGAGCCGCCATTCAACAAGAATTGGGCACAGGGCAGGTGCTGTTTACCTCTGGCGGCACAGAGGCCAATAACCTGGCCATCCTTGGCAGCCTTGCAGTTACCAGAGAAAAGGGGAAGGTGCTCTATTCCGCGGGCGAACATTCCTCAGTGCGGGAAGCGTGCGCCGCGGCGGAGACAATGGGCTTTACGCCAGTAGAACTGCCGCTGACGCCTGATGGTTTGCTGGACATGGAGGCGGCGTGTCAAGCTCTTACGCCCGACACGCGGCTGATATGCCTCATGCACATCAACAACGAAACGGGCGCGATACAGCCCATTGCGGCGCTGGCGAAATTGCGTGACACACGATGCCCCCAGGCAGGGCTTCACGTGGACGCGGTGCAAGGGTTCTTGCGGCATCCGCTGGATTCAAAGGGACTGGGGGTTGATAGCGTATCGCTATCCGCGCATAAGGTTCATGGGCCAAAGGGTATGGGGGCATTGTGGCTGAGGGAGCGGGCAAAGCTCTCGCCGCGGGTATATGGCGGAGGTCAGGAAGGCGCGCTTCGTCCAGGGACGGAAAACACACCAGGCATCGCCGCATTGGCTGCGGCCATACAGCATTATCCCAGAGAGAACAACATGCGTGCGCTCAAGCTGCGCTTGTACCGTCGTTTGGCGGAGGGCGTGCCCGCGCTGCGGGTCAATGGACCAAAGCCAGACACGGAAGCGGCGTCGGACCACATTCTCAATGTATCCTTTGCGCCTGTGCGCGGACAGACGATGCTGCATGCGCTGGAAGGCGAAGGCGTACTGGTGGGGAATGGTTCCGCCTGTTCCTCCAAAGCAGTTAAAATCAGCCGTGTGCTGAAGGCCATGGGCGTTCCGCAGGCGGATGGTGAGTGCGCGATACGCTTCAGCCTCAATCCTTTCCTGACAGAAGAGGAGATAGACCTGGCGGCTGACAGGGTAATCAAATGCTACAATCAACTGAAAGGATTTGTCAGACGATGAGTGAAGGGATACGCGATATCCTCATGGTGCGCTACGGCGAAATATACTTAAAAGGCCTGAACAGGCCTCATTTTTTGCGGATGCTGGTGGATCGGGTGAAGCGCGCCGTAAAGCCGTTTGATGCCCGCGTTTGGCTGCACGATGGGCGCATTTTTGTGGCAGACGCCGTGGATACTGCCGGCTGCATGGCGGCTGTGCGGCGTGTGTTTGGTGTGCATTCCGTGGCCAAAGCCGTGGAAATGCCCAAGGATGACTTTGATGCCATTGTCCGGCAGGCGATTAGCATGATGGCGTCGCTAAAAGGCACGTTTAAGGTGTCCGCAAGAAGAGCGGATAAGCGCTATCCGCTTGACTCTCCGCAGATTAACGGAGAGCTGGGCGGCCGTATACTTTCAGAATGTCCGCAGCTATCAGTCGATGTAAAGAGTCCGGAACATGTGCTGGGGGTAGAAATTCGCGATAATGCGTACCTCTACGTTGAAGTGCTGCCCGCAGTAGGCGGCATGCCGGTGGGCAGCAATGGCATGGCGACTTTGCTGCTGTCCGGCGGCATTGATAGCCCTGTGGCCGGTTACATGATTGCCAAGCGCGGTGTGAAACTGAACGCCGTTCACTTTTTCTCCTTTCCCTATACCGGCGAGCGCTCCAAGGAAAAAGTGTTATCGCTGGGCAAGATTCTTTCCGGCTATACGGGCGGCATGAAGGTGCATGTTGTGCCTTTTACAGACATACAGATGCGCATTCATGAGCAGTGTCCGGAGGACTACACTACCCTGATTATGCGCCGGTTCATGATGCGCATCGCCGAACAAATTGCCGTAAAAGAGGGCAGTCAGGCGTTGATCACCGGAGAGTCCATAGGGCAGGTAGCCAGCCAGACCATGGAAGCGTTGGCCTGCACGGATGCGGTGGTTGACATGCCCGTGTTCAGGCCGGTGATTGGCTTTGACAAATCGGAAATTGTAAAGCTGTCTGAGGAAATCGGCGCGTATGAAACGTCCATTTTGCCTTATGAGGACTGTTGCACCGTGTTCACGCCCCGCCACCCGGTGACCAAACCAAAACTGGACAGAACCCAGCAAGCTGAAGACCGCATTCCTCAGGAAGAGCGGGATCGCCTGATTCAAGCGGCACTTGAGGGTGTGGAAATCATTGAGGTTTAACCGTCAAGTAAAAACACTTGACAAGTTTTGTGACCAGCGTATAATACCACTTGTCAAGTGAAAAGACTTGACAGGAGGACAAAATGGCAAGGTCGGGCGGGCTGGAGCGCAAGGTGGACTACGGTATTCTAAGTGCCTTTTATGGTCCGCTGCTGACACAGCGGCAGCAAACGCTGGTCCGACTGTACTGCGATGAAGACTACTCGCTGGGAGAAGTCGCGCGTCAATTGGGCGTAACCCGGCAAGGGGTAAGCGATGGCCTGAAACGCGCCTTTGAGCGCCTGGACGAACTGGAATCGGCACTGGGCTTACACCAACGGCTTGAAAGCACCCGGGCGGTTATGACCACTTCTTTACAGGCCATTGATATGGCGTTGGTGCAGCATCCTGAGCTGGATATGCTACGGGACGCGGGCAAGGCGCTGGAAGAACACTTGAGAATGGAGGAAGCCTGATGGCGTTTGAAGGACTTTCTGAAAAACTGCAACGTGCGTTTAAGAAATTAACCGGCAAAGGCAAGCTGACGGAGCAGAACATCAAAGACGCGATGCGCGAAGTGCGCATGGCATTGTTGGAAGCGGACGTCAACTACGTTGTTGTGAAGGACTTTATCAAAAAAGTCAGCGAGCGCAGTGTAGGCACCGAGATTCTTTCCTCCCTTAATGCCGGCCAGCAGGTCATCAAGATTGTCAACGAAGAGCTGACTGGGCTGATGGGCGGCGCGAACGCGCGGCTGACTTGGTCGTCTTCACTGCCAACGATTTACATGCTGTGCGGGCTGCAGGGATCTGGTAAGACCACCATGGCCGGCAAACTGGCAAACTACCTTCAAAAGCAGGGGAAGAAACCTTTGCTGGCGGCCTGTGACATCTACCGTCCTGCGGCCATCAAGCAGCTGCAGGTGGTTGGTGAGCGCGTAAAGGTACCCGTGTTTGAAAAAGGCACACAGGACCCGGTCATCACGTCCAAAGAAGCGGTGGAACACGCACGCTACTATGGCAACGATGTGCTGATACTGGACACCGCGGGCCGCCTGCATGTGGATGAGGCCCTGATGGATGAACTGGACCGCATCAAGAAAGCGGTTCGGCCACAGGAAATCCTGTTGGTTGTGGATGCCATGACCGGTCAAGACGCTGTAAACGTCGCATCATCATTCAACGATAAATTGGGCGTGGACGGCGTCATCATCACCAAGCTGGACGGTGATACCCGCGGCGGCGCTGCGCTTTCCGTTCGCGCAGTGACCGGCAAGCCCATCAAGTTCGCTGGTACCGGTGAAAAGATGGACGCGATCGAGCCCTTCCACCCGGACCGCATGGCATCCCGCATTTTGGGCATGGGTGATGTGCTGACCCTGATTGAAAAGGCTACAGAAGCCATGGATTTGGAGGAGGCCCAGCGCCTGGAGAAGGCAAAGGGCCCCGAGTCCATGACGCTGGATGACTTCTTGGAGCAGATGCAGCAACTAAAAAAGATGGGGCCGCTGCAAAATGTGCTGGGCATGATACCCGGTGTTGGCAACAAGCTGAAAGATGTGGAAATTGCTGACGACGCCATGAAGAAGCCGGAGGCGATTATCCGCAGCATGACGCTGCAGGAGCGCAGACGCCCTGACATTCTTAACGCCAGCCGCCGCCGGCGCATTGCTGCGGGTGCCGGTGTTACGGTACAGGACGTAAACCAGCTGATGCGGCAGTTTGAACAGATGCGCAAGATGATGAAGCAGATGATGGGCAACAAGCGGGGCATGAAACGCGGTATGCGCATGCCGCCGTTTTCCTGAGACGGGCACTCATAGCGATATGATGACCATATATACTAAAAGCATTTAGGAGGAAACAACATGGCAGTCAAGATTCGTTTGAAGAGAATGGGCATGAAGAAGAAGCCCTTTTACCGCGTGGTGGTCGCTGATGAGCGCGCTGCCCGTGACGGACGCTTCATTGAAGAAATCGGCACCTACGACCCCATGACCAATCCGGCGCAAATCAAGATTGACAACGAAAAGGCGACCCAGTGGCTGAAGAATGGCGCACAGCCCACGGACACCGTGCGGGTGCTTCTGAAGAAGACCGGCGCCATCGAAGGCTAAGCCCGGTACTTGTGATGAAAGAATTAGTTCAGTTTTTGGCTGAATCGCTGGTCGAGCATCCCCAGGGTGTTCAGGTAACGGAAACTGAAGGCCCGGAGGCCATCATTCTGGAACTGAATGTTGCGGCGGATGACATGGGCAAAATTATTGGTAAGCAGGGACGCATAGCTAAGGCGCTACGCAGCTTGCTGAAAGCAGCCACCCAGCGGGGAGGCAAGCCGGTTTTCCTGGAGATTCAGTAACCTGTATGTGATGCCGACAGATGCGGGGCCTTGGTGCACCGTGTCTGCCGGCGCTTTTTGTTGAGGTAATCATGTTGTCACCATATTTGATGGTAGGTACTGTACTGAAGCCGCAGGGGGTGCTGGGGCAGGTTAAAGTGCGGCCGCTGACCGATGACCCGCAGCGGTTCGAGGACCTGGACCATGCATTTGTAAAGCGGGGCGATGCGTATGCTCGCATTTCCCTGGAGGAAGTGCGGGTTCACCAAGGGTTCGTATATTGCACACTAAATGGTGCCCAGACACGGGAACAGGCCGAGGAGCAGAGGGGGCTGGAACTGTTCATCGCCCGTGAGCAGGCAGTACCCTTGGATGAGGACAGCCACTTCATCACGGACTTAGTGGGGTGCAAGGTCGTGGATATGCAAGGCGCACCCGTTGGTGTGCTGACCGAAGTGCTGCAACCGGGCGCGGCTGATGTGTATGTTATTAAAACCGACCAGGGTACGTTGATGGTGCCGGCGCTTAAGAGGGTCATTACGCAGGTGGATGTGCAGAACAAGCTAATCACATTGGACGAGCAAGTGCTGCCAGAGGTGGGCGTCCTTGAACATTGATGTGCTGACCATCTTTCCGGAGATGTTCTCACCGCTAGATACCAGCATCCTTGGGCGGGCTCGTCAGGCTGGGCACATTAACGTGCAGGTGCATGACATCCGGCCCTATTCCGCCTCCAAGCACAAAAACACGGATGACTACCCCTTTGGCGGCGGCGCGGGTATGTTAATGACGCCGCAACCCATTGCGGATTCCATTCGTGCCGTTACGCCTGAGCCTTTTCATGGCAAGCGAATTATGCTTAGCCCGCGCGGACAAACGCTGACGCAAGCATTGGCGTCTGAGTTGGCGCAAGAGGAGCATTTGCTGCTGCTGTGCGGTCACTATGAAGGTGTGGATGAGCGCATCATTGAGCGCTACATCGACATGGAGCTTTCAATTGGCGACTATGTGTTGACAGGCGGAGAACTCCCGGCCATGGTGCTGATAGATTGCATCGCGAGGCTGCAGGAAGGCGTGTTGGGCTCTGAAGAAAGCGCCCAGGACGAAAGCTTTTCGCGCGGCCTGCTGGAGTATCCGCAGTATACGCGCCCGCGTGTATTTGAGGACATGGAGGTGCCGGAGGTACTGCTCAATGGCAATCACGCCGAGATTGAGCGCTGGCGCAGACGCGAAGCGCTGCGGATAACCGCCGAACGCAGGCCAGAGCTGCTTAAAGACGCTGGCCTGACGCCCGAAGAAACAGCTTGGCTGGCTGAACAGGGGTTGCTGGCAGATACGTAAACTGACCCAAGGAAGCGCCACAAAGCACATTCATTGTTGTTGTGATACGCAGGCACAGTTTCTAAGTAGAAGCTGTGCCTGCTTGTTAAACGACAAATGGAAGTACAACCATGAAAAGGCCAGCGTACAAGCGCTCACGTGCAGGAGTACAGCAGGAAAAAACAGCATCCCTGTAGAATAAGAAAGGCAGAGAAGGGGTGATGACTTGAGCACGGTACGCGAAACCTTAGAACAGTTGGAGCGGGAGACTTTGTCGCCCCAGGCTCAGCGAAGCAGCGAAACAAAAGGACGGGAGCGGCCCATCACCCCATGCACCTTGCGTACCGAGTATCAGCGGGACCGCGACCGCATTACCCACTCAAAGAGCTTCCGCCGCCTGCAGTTCAAGACCCAGGTGTTTATCTCGCCGGAAGGTGACCACTACCGCAGCAGACTCACCCACACTTTGGAGGTTGCGCAGGTAGCCCGCAGCATTGCCCGTGCCCTGCGGCTGAATGAAGACTTAACCGAAGCCATTGCCTTAGGACATGACCTTGGGCATACCCCATTTGGCCACATTGGTGAGCGCACGCTCAACAGGTTGCTGCCTGGCGGCTTTCGCCATAACGAGCAAAGCCTGCGCATGGTCGAAGTACTGGAGGGAAAGAACGGCCTGAATCTGACGTGGGAGGTGCGTGACGGCATCAGAAACCACCCGGGCTCGCATAAAGCAGCCACATTGGAGGGTCAGGTTGTTGGCCGTGCTGACCGCATTGCCTACATCAACCATGACATTGACGATGCGCTGCGGGCGGGCATCCTCAAACCATTCGAGTTGCCGCAGGAGCCGTTAAAGGTGCTGGGCCAAACCCATGGCGAAAGAATCGCCAACATGATTTCAGATGTGGTGGACAGCAGCCAGGGTCAGTCCGAAATCACAATGAGCCCCGCCATACAGGAAGCAACCGACCAGATGCGCAAATTCTTGTTTGAGCGCGTCTATCAGGATGAGTGGCGCGCGGCGGAAGAGGAAAAGTGCGATTACATTCTCACTGCGCTGTATGAGCACTTCCTTAAGCACCCCGCCACCATGCCGCTGGAATATGTGACGGGCATATACCGCGACGGAGCAGAGCGCAGCGTTGGAGACTACTTGGCCTCCATGACCGACCGCTTCGCGATGCGCACCTTCGAAGCGTTGTTTGTACCGGAACGTTTTTCGGTGATGTAATGGCATGGTCAAAACACCAACGAAAGCAAAGGCAGGTTTTCAGTGAGCGGCAGATTTCCAACAGCATGGGTCGATGAGGTGTACGGGCGAGCCGACATTGTCGATGTGGTGAGCGCGTATTTGCCCCTGAAGCGCCAAGGCCGCAACTACATTGGCCTGTGCCCGTTCCACAATGAGAAAACACCGTCGTTTTCCGTGAATCGTGAAAACAATGTGTACCATTGCTTCGGTTGTAAAGCCGGTGGGAACGTGGTGCAGTTCATCATGGAGATGGAGCGGCTTAGCTATCCGGATGCCTTGCTGCATCTTGCCCAATCCATGAACATTGCCCCGCCGGTCATGGTGCATGACCCCAGGGCTGAACGGGAACGCTCGCGCAGGGAGCGGCTACGGGAAGCGAACCGTGATGCCGCGCGCTACTACCATGAACGCCTTTATTCCCCGCAAGGGGAGGAAGCGTTGGCCTATTTGCACAAGCGCGGCTTGGAGGACCCGGTCATCAAGCGCTTTGGTTTGGGGGTCAGCGGAAATGACTGGACAGAGCTGTTGGATGAACTCTCCAAAAAAGGGTATACAAAAGAAGAGTTAGCTGCGGCCGGGTTGATTCATCTGCGGGAGAAGAGCGCCTACGACACCTTCCGTGAACGCGTTGTCTTTCCCATCATTGACATGTATGGTCACACCTTGGGGTTTGGCGGACGGGCCATGGGAGATGTACAGCCCAAGTACTTAAACACGCAGGACACCTTGTTGTTTAACAAGCGCCAGGGCGTGTATGCCATCAACTTGCTTAGAAAGCAGCGAGACTTGCAACGGGTGCTGTTGGTTGAAGGGTACATGGATGTCATTGCGCTTTCCCAGGCGGGCGTTGACGGCGCTGTGGCAACGCTGGGCACTGCGCTAACCAGTGAACAGGCCAGGTTGATGAAGCGTTTTGCGCCCGAAGTATGGGTTGCCTTTGATGGGGATGAGGCGGGACAACTCGCCACCGAGCGCGCACTGGACATCCTCAAGCGTGAGGCGATCCCGGCCAAAGTTCTGGCCTTCCCAGATGGGAAAGACCCGGATGACCTTGTCCGTCAAGGCGGGAAGACAGCCTTTGATGACATTCTGCCAATAGCCGGCATGCGGTTTAGGCTGCATAGATTAAAGGATGCTTCGCAGTTGGCCACCGAAGAAGGCTTAGGTGCGTTTACCATTAAGGCCTGCGACATGATAGCCACTGTGCCGGACCCCATAGAGCGCGAGCAGCACATTCGCTGGCTGATGTCAGTGACCGGATTTGGTCGAGATGTCATCTTAGCGCAGGTTGAGAAGGCCAGAGCAAAGGCCGCGGGGAAAGCGTCTACAGAGGCGATGCCGCGGATGCGGCAGCGGCCAGCGCGGCGTGAGCAGGAGGAAGTGTTCAGCAAAGCGGAACAAACGTTGTTAACCCTGCTGGCCACGGGTCACTTGCCCGAGGGGATGGTACAACCGGAGGAGTTTTCGTCAACGTTGTTTGCCTCTTTGGCAGAGAAACTGTTGAACGGACAAAAGCCCATCCGCCTATTGGAGGAACTGGAGGACCAGCGGCACCGAGCCATTGTCAGCGAGGTGTTTGGTGCGGCTCAAAGCATCACCAGGGAACAGGCGCTGACTGCCGCGGAGGAGTGCTTGCTGTCTCTGCGGGCAGAGAGGCTGTCAGCCGAAATCAAACGATTAACCAAGGAACGCGAGGGCATGGGCTCATCAGAAGGAAAACGCGATGCGCTGGTAGACATCATGCGTCTGCAGGATGAGCTAAAGACCCTAAAGGAATCTTCACACCATGGAAAGGATGTGTCCTGAATTGAACATTTCCCAAGATCCCAGGATAGAAAAGAAGCTGCAGGAACTCTATGACAACGCAAAGGCGAAGGGGAGCATCACCTATGAGGAGATCAACGCTGCCCTGGCCGGTGAAGAGGTAGAGGCAGAGCAGTTTGAGCTTATCCTGGAACAATTTGAACGGATGAACGTTCAGGTACATCGCGAGGGCAGCGAATCATCTGACGGCAACAAGGACGATGATGAGGGCCAGGAACGTGAGGAGATTGACCTCAGTGTGCCGGAAGCCGTCAACATTGACGACCCGGTACGCATGTACCTCAAAGAAATTGGCAAGGTCGCCTTGCTGACGGCTGAGGAAGAGGTTGCCATTGCAAAGCGCATGGAAGCGGGAGACGAGTCTGCCAAGCGCGAACTGGCAGAAGCCAACCTCCGGCTTGTGGTATCCATCGCCAAGCGTTATGTTGGCCGCGGCATGCTGTTTCTGGACTTGATTCAGGAAGGCAACCTGGGGCTGATTAAGGCTGTGGAGAAGTTTGACTATACCAAGGGCCACAAGTTCTCCACGTACGCTACCTGGTGGATTAGGCAGGCCATTACCCGTGCCATTGCCGACCAGGCCCGTACCATACGCATACCGGTACACATGGTGGAGACCATTAACAAGTTGATTCGCATTTCCCGTCAATTGCTTCAGGAATATGGCCGCGAGCCGACCCCGGAGGAAATCGCCAAGGCGATGGGCATCAGCGAGAGCAAGGTACGGGAGATTATCAAAATCGCTCAAGAACCGGTTTCCCTGGAAACCCCCATCGGCGAGGAAGAGGACAGCCACCTAGGTGACTTCATTCAGGACGAGGACGCGCCGGCGCCCGCTGAAGCGGCGTCCAATGCCCTGATGAAAGAACTGCTGTGGGAAGTGCTGGATACCCTGACCCCGCGCGAAGCTAAGGTGCTTCGGCTGCGCTTTGGGTTGGATGACGGAAACCCACGCACCCTGGAAGAAGTGGGCAAGGAGTTTAATGTAACGCGTGAGCGCATTCGGCAGATTGAAGCGAAGGCGCTGAGAAAACTGCGCCATCCCAGCCGCAGTAAAAAGCTGAAGGACTTCCTGGATTGACAAGAACAGGTCAACTGCGTTTGCCGGCCCTGGATGCCAGGCTGCGGTGCGTTGAAGAGCTGGTGCCCATCTGCAATACCGCTGCGGACATTGGCTGTGACCACGGAAAGCTTGGGCTGCACCTGCTTCACAGCGGAAAATGCCGCCATGTGGTATTTGGAGACATCAGCGACGCTTCGCTGAACAAGGCAAGGAATTTCCTTGCCTTTCATCGACTGGATGGGCAAGCCGCGTTTGTGGTCTCAGATGGGCTACAAGATATTGAGCAGGCGCTGGATGCTGTTGTCATCAGCGGGCTTGGCGGAGAGACCATCTCCGGCATCATCCAGCGAGATGCCGATAAACTGAGCCACGCACAAATCATTGTTTCGCCGCAGACAGAGGCTGGCATGGTGCGAAGACAACTTTGGCAGAGCGGTTTCGAGCTAAAACGGGAAGTGATTGTGCGTTCCCGTGGGCGCTATTACACCGTGATACAGGCTGCGCGAGCTTCAAGGCCGGTGGGCTATTCGGACCGTGAACTATTTGTAGGTGCACAGCCGGAAGGCTATGCGGATACGTCCATCGCTGACTATATGCGGTGGCGTTTGGAGGTTATGCGGATGGACAGAAGGGCCAATCCCGCGCACATTGCCTGGCTAAGAGAGGAGATTGACCAGCGTGCAAGCGACAGTACAAACAATCTATGAGTTGATTGACGACATCGCGCCGTTTGACTCCCAAGAGGGATTTGACAATGCCGGCTTGCTTGTGGGGAACCGCAATCAGCCGGTTCAGCGCGTGTTGCTGGCGCTTGATGTAACCGCAAGCGTTATAGATGAAGCGAAAAGGTTGCAGGCGCAACTGATTGTAACCCATCATCCAGTCATGTTCCGCGGCACCAAGAGCCTGCTGAACGAAGACTATGAGGGTGGCGTGATTTCGCACCTCATTTGCAGTGACCTGGCGCTTATCAGCGCGCACACCAATTTGGACCAATCATCACTCGGCGCTGGATTGCTCATTGCGGATATGTTAGGGATGACTGAGTTACTGCAAGCAGACCACTATGTAGTTGTAGGCCTTCTGCCAGAGCCTGCAACAGCGGAGAAAATTGGACGGCGCATTGCCGGCGCACTGGGCGGCTCGATTCGCGTATTTGGCGAAAACGATAAGCTGATTACGCGATTGGGAATTGCCGGCGGTGCGTACGATGAGGGCTACCTGACAGCCCGCGCGCATGGCGCGGACGCATTCCTAACCGGGGAGGTACGCCATCACAATGCATTGGCGGCTGCTGAGAGCGGCTTTGTGCTATATGATGGGGGACACTATCAAACTGAAGCCCCCATGATGCACGCACTGGGGGAGTGTTTACAAAGCAAACTCAATGCATTACAATGTGATGTGGAGGTATATGTGGCTACAGCGCCAGCGTTGTCGGCCGGGTATGCCTTGGAGGAGGAAACATGAACCAATTGGAACTCTTATGGGAATATCAGCAAGCAGATGTGGAAGTGGACAACCTGGAAATGTCCATTCGTCGTTCGCCCAAGCGGCAAAAGCTTGTTCGGTTGCGCAACTCGTATCAAGAGCTGCAAAAGGGCCTGAAGGACATTGAAGATGAAGTGATGGCCATGCTGGACAGACTGGATGTCTTAAAGGATGCCATTGCCATGACCGAGGAGCAGTTAAAGCAACTGCAGACCAAGGTACAGGACGAGCCGGCTGAGGACAGCGAAGGTGTGCGCGCCTTTTTGGAGGAAGCGCAGCGGCTGACCACCAACTTGGTGGAGTTTGACACAGAAACCCGCCGCATTCGTCAAAGCGCTGCTGACAGGGAAACACGGCAGCGCGACTTCAAAGTGCGTCTGATTGCCGCAAAAGAAGAGTTTGTCCCGCTGCGGGATGAATATGATGCCGAGTACAAGCAAAGCATGGAAGAGGTAGAAAAACTGCGGGAAGCCGCCAAGGAAAATCTTTATGGCATTGAGCCGGAGTACCTGGAAAAGTACAACAGTATCAAGCAGCATGCGGTTCCGCCCATGGCAAAGCTCATCAACGACCAATGCAGCGGCTGCAATATGGCGTTTCCGTCATCGGTGCTGCACAGCATCAAGTCAGGCAAACTGGTGGAGTGTGAGACCTGCGGACGCATGGTCATCTAAAACAGATTTCCAAGGAGGCAGCTGATCGGTCGCATGCCGTGAGGCATGAGGAAAGTCCGAGCACCACAGGGCAGGATGCCAGCTAACGGCTGGTGGAGGCGACTCCAAGGCGAGTGCAACAGAGAGATACC
>CAYFSN010000005.1:20621-45942 GCA_964345845.1 uncultured Christensenella sp. | reverse complement strand
CACTGGTTGGCACAAAGACTGGGGGCAGACCAACCAGGTGGCCGGTGCGGCGCGCCAGGTACAGCAGCAGTTCAAACTCCTGCTGGGTCAACTCCAGCGGCTGGCCGTGCAGCAAGGCGCTGCGCTCCTCCGGCATCAGGGTCAGCGGCCCTGTCTGCACACGCTGGGCCTGCGGGGTCACCCGACGCAGGGCGGCGTTGATGCGGGCTTTTAACTCCCGCACGCTAAACGGCTTGGTGACATAGTCTTCCGCGCCCAGGTTCAGCCCGCGCACTTTGTCGGTTTCGCTGGCGCGCGCGGAAAGGATAATAACCGGCACCCGGCGGGTGTCCGGGTGCTGTTTCCAGTCGGCCAGCAGGTCAAAGCCGCTTTGGCCGCGCAGCATCAGGTCCAGCAGCACCAGGTCTGGCACGTCGCCTTGCTTGCGGGCGCGCTCCACCTCCGGCACCTCCCAGAAGTGCCGCCCCTCATGCCCCATGGAGGCGATGATGTCCATCAGCAAAATGCCGATGCGCTCCTCGTCTTCCACCGTCCAGATGACCGCCATAGCCTTCCCGCCTTTCCTGTGATGCCTTCATTATATGGGCCGTATGCTCACCCGGCCAGAGGCAGGTGAACTTCTCACAACTTCCTTACAAACCGTGCCGTTTCCAGCTGTGATGGTACCATAATGGGCAATGGGCATACAACAAAAGGCCCCGCGAAAGCGGAGCCCTTTGTGTGTTATGAAGCTCTTACGAACCGTAGTTGTGCTTGTTGTCCAGGTCCAGGCCTTCCATGGGGTCCATCATCTCCAGCATCTGCTCGCGCAGTACCTTGCGGTGGTCCAGGTTGGGGTAAAAGCGCGTGTACTCAGCGGTGGGGGCCGGGAAGCGGTTGTAGCTGAGCATGTTGCGCACGAACATCAGCACATTGGTGTCGCCGGCCAGTTTTTCCGTGATGGAAAACGGCACGCCGAACTGGAACTGGCTGGGCAGTTCCTCCGGGTTCACCGTGGTCACGGTGCTGAACGCCGGGAAGAAGTTTAAGTAGTCGCTGACGCGCTCCACCTTGGTATAGCGTTCGTCGCCGTGGAACAGCTTGTAGTTTACCGTGACCAGGTCGCCCTGCACGTCCACGTACACTTCGCCCACCACGTACATGTTGCTGGCAATCAGTTCAAAGGTCTGCCGGCCTTGCAGCCCCAGGTTGATGGGGGTGAACATGTACCATTTGTCGGTCAGCTTGGGGTCCACAATGCGGAACTGCGGGCCAAAGGAGCTGGCGGTGTTCTTGGGGAACCGCGTGTTTTCCCACTGCACGTAGGTGACGGTGTTGTACTGCTTGTCAATCTGCATGCGCTGGGCGAAGTACAGCACCTTTTTAAAGCCGCCCGCGGTGGAGACCACATAGCGGTAGGTGTTCACCTGGCCGTCGTTGGGCAGGTTTTTGTAGGCGAAGCCGTCCACGTTAAAGGGGGCGTCGCCGGCGTTTAAGGTAAAGTTGAGGGACTGCACGTTCACCCGCGCGTCCTCGTCAAACACCTCCACCGTGACGTTGACAGCGTGCGGGCTGTCGTTGGTGATGGTCAGCGCCGGGGAATGGGGGAAGGTTTCGGTGTAGAGCAGCTCGTTGTTCTGTGTCACCGTCAGGGCGTCGGCCTGCGCGAAGGCAGGCACCGCCATTAGCGACATCACCATCATGGCCGCGAACACCAGGGAAAGGAACCGTTTCATCTTCATTCGACCTCTTTTCGGTTTGGGTTATGTGCTCCAACCATACAACGAGCCAGCTGAGGGGTTTCATCCAACCATCGGCAAAACAAAGAAATACCATAGGCACCATAGTTTTTTGCTTTCCGGGCTTGTACTTCGCGCGCCGGTGTGTCAATATTTCTACAGAACAATATTGGAGGAGGCACCACATGCGCTACGACTTCACCACCACCCTGGACCGCTCCCAAGCGGGCTCCTTCAAGTGGGAACAGATGAAAGCCTGGAACCCGGACGTGCAGGAGGGCGTCATTCCCTTCAGCGTGGCGGATATGGAGCTGTTAAACCCGCCGGAGATTATCCAGGGGCTGAAAGACTACCTGGACAACCTGGTGCTGGGTTATACCGGCCCTACGCAGGCGTACTATGACGCCGTGGTGGGCTTTATGAAGCGCCGCCACAACTGGGACATCAAGCAGGAGTGGTTGGTGCAAACGGGCGGCGTGGTGTCCGCTTTTTATAACGCCGTGCGCATGCTGACGGAGCCGGGCGACGGGGTCATGATGTTCACCCCGGTGTACTACCCCTTCTACAGCGCGGCCAAGCTGCAGCAGCGGCAGCTGGTGCGCATGCCGCTTACGTTACAGGACGGCCGCTACGACATCGATTACGACTTGCTGGAGCAGCACGCCAAAGACCCCAAAAACAAGGTGCTACTGCTGTGCAGCCCGCATAACCCCATTGGCCGGGTGTGGCTGAAGGATGAACTGAAGCGCGTGGCGGACATTTGCCTCAAGCACGGGGTGGTCATCATCTCCGATGAGATTCACTTTGACCTCATCATGCCCGGGCATCAGCACACGGTGCTGGCCACCCTGGGCGAAGAAGTCGCCCAAAACAGCATCATCCTGACCGCACCCAGCAAAACCTTCAACCTGGCGGGGCTGCAGTGCTCCAACGCCGTTATCGCCAATGACACCCTGCGCGAGCGCTTTCAGGCGGGGCTTAAGGCCGCGGGCATCGGCATGCTGAACATCTTTTCTTACAAGGCCTGCGAAATCGCCTACAACCAGTGCGAGGACTGGCTGGAGCAGCTCATCGACCTGGTCTACAGCAACCACCAGCTGGTGAAGGAGCACTTTGAACAGCACCTGCCGCAGGTGCATATCTTCCCGCTGGAGGGCACCTACCTGCAGTGGATGGACTTCAGGCCCTTAGGGCTTAGTGAGCAGGAACTGGAGCAAGTGATGCACCGGGACGCCCAGGTGTTTATGGACGAGGGCTATGTGTTTGGGTCGGAGGGCTCGGGCTTTGAACGGCTGAACCTGGCGGCGCCTCAAAAGGCCATCCAGGACGCCTGTGAGCGCATGGTCAACGCGCTGAAGAAGGGCGCATAAGGAGGATACGCATGGACTATTTGCAGAAGGCGGAGCAGTTGCGGGAGCATATCGTCACCTTGCGGCGGGACTTTCACCGCCATCCGGAGCTGTCCTTTGAGGAGGAGCGCACATCACAGCGGGTATGCGAGGAGCTGGACAAGTTGGGCATTCCCTATGTGCGGCTGGAGAAAAACTGCGTGGTGGGCACCATCACCGGCGGCAAGGCAGGGGACGCAAGCCGGGTGCTGGCCATCCGCGCGGACATGGACGCCCTGCCCGTGCCGGAGGAGGCGGACGTGCCCTACAAGTCCGAACGGCCGGGGCTGATGCACGCCTGCGGGCATGACGGCCACACAGCCATGCTGCTGGGCGCGGCGGCGCTGCTTAAGCAGGCCCAGCCCAACCTGGCGGGCACCGTCAAGCTGTGCTTTCAGTCCGCCGAGGAGGTGGGCGGCGGCGGCGCGCTGATGACGGAATACCTAAAAAGCATCGGCGGCGTTGACCGGGCCATTGCGGCGCATGTATGGTCGGAAATGCCAACCGGCACCATCGCGGTGGACCCGGGCCCGCGCATGGCCAGTACCGACCGGTTCATCATCCGGGTGGAGGGCAGCGGCGGGCACGGCTCCCGGCCGGACCTGTGCATCGACCCCATCAAGCCGCTGTGCCAAATCATCCTGAACATATCAGCGCTGCCGGTCAACCGGGTGTCCACCCTGGCGCACAGCGTGGTGCACGTGGGCAAGGTGGAGGCAGGCGCTTTGGGCAATGTCTTTCCCCAGCGGGCGGAAGCGCTGGGCGGCTTCCGCGCGTTTTCTGACGCCACCCGCAAGCAACTGCGCGAGTTGATACCTCAAGTGGCGCGGGATACCGCCGCCGCCTGGGGCGCCACGGCGGAGGTGGAATACCTGCCCGGCAACGCGCCCATGGTAAATAACGACGAGGAGGCCGTGCAGCTGGCGAAGGACGTGCTGCAGGAAACCGGGCTCTTTGAGCCGCGGGGCTTTGAGCCCATCTGCGCCAGTGAAGACTTTGGTCATTTCCTCAATGCCTTCGGCGGCTTTATGTGCTTCATCGGCATCCGTAACGAGGAAAAGGGGCTCATCTACACCCAGCACCACCCCAAGTTTCAAATCGATGAAGATGTGCTGCACCGCGGCGCCGCCTTCTTTGCCGCGTACGCGGACGCGTTCCTTCAGGGGCGCTGAGGCAGGAAACCAACTAAAAACAAACAGGCTGCCCGGTTTGGCTTGACACCGCTTGAAACCCGGTGCTACACTGCCTGCAAGCGCAAGGAGGATACTTTCATGTTCACCATGTCCGGTTCCTTTTTCTACTTTTTTTACTTTAGCGGCATCCGCTGAAGTGATTTGTGTAGCGCTTGGGGGATAACCCCAACACCGTAAAACCAGAAGCCGCACAGCATCACTCCTGTGCGGCTTATTGATTGGAGGAAAGTATGATTGCAGTATTGAAGCCTGGCACCAGTGACCAACAGCGCGACAGCCTGTGCGAATGGTTCAAGGGCATGGGGCTGCGTGTCCATGTGTCCCAGGGCGAGTATCAGTGCATTCTGGGGCTGATTGGCGATACCAGCAAGGTGGATATCCACCTGCTTGAAAGCCTCAGCATCATTGAGTCGGTCAAGCGCATCACCGAGCCGTTTAAGAACGCCAACCGCAAGTTCCACACCGAGGACTCGGTGCTGCAGGTGGCGCACCAGCAGGTTGGCGGCGGGCATTTCCAGGTCATCGCGGGGCCGTGCTCGGTGGAGTCGGAAGAGCAAATCGTGGAAATCGCCCGGCGCATCAAGCAGGCTGGGGCCACCATGCTGCGGGGCGGGGCCTTCAAGCCGCGCACCTCTCCGTATGACTTTCAAGGGCTGCATGATGAGGGCATCCGGCTGCTTCAGACCGCGCGGCAGGAAACCGGGCTGCCTATCGTGACCGAGATTATGAACATCAACGACCTGCCGTTGTTTGAAGACATCGATGTCATTCAGGTGGGCGCCCGCAACATGCAGAACTTTGACCTGCTAAAGGAACTGGGTAAAACCAACAAGGTGGTCCTGCTCAAGCGCGGCCTGGCTAACACGTTTAAGGAGCTGCTGATGAGCGCCGAGTACGTCATGGCCGGCGGCAACGAGCGGGTGATGCTGTGCGAGCGGGGCATCCGCACGTTTGAAACCTATACCAGAAACACGCTGGACCTGTCCGCCGTGCCTGCGCTGCACGAGTTGACCCACCTGCCCGTGGTGGTGGACCCCAGCCACGGCACCGGCAAAAACAAGTTGGTGGAGCCCATGGCCCTGGCGGCCACCGCGGCGGGGGCGGACGCGCTGATGATTGAAGTACACAACGACCCGGAGCGCGCGCTCAGCGACGGCGCCCAGTCTCTGACGCCGGACCAGTTTGACGCGCTGATGGTAAAGGTGAACCGCGTGCGCGAGGCGGTGACGACATGACCGTCGGCATCGCCGGCCTGGGGCTGATTGGCGGTTCTTTGGCCAAGGCATACGCCAAGGCCGGGCACACCGTGCTGGCGCTTGACAAGGACCCCGGCGTGCTGCGCATCGCCATGGTGGCCGGCGCCGTGCACGGCGAACTAAGCGAGCAGACCGCCCCGCAGTGTGACCTGGTGCTGGCGGCGCTGTACCCCGAGGCCGCCATCGCCGTGATGGAGCGCCTTTCGCCCCACTTACGGCAGGACGCGCTGCTGATGGACTGCTGCGGCACCAAGCGCGCGGTATGCGAAGCCGGCTTTCGCCTGGCCAAGGCGCATGGCTTCACCTACGCGGGCGGGCACCCCATGGCGGGCACCCATCACTCCGGCTTTTCCTACAGCCGGGCGGACCTGTTTGTCGGCGCGCCCATGGTGGTGGTGCCGGAGCGCTATGACGACATCAACCTGCTCACCCGCATCCAGCAGCTGATGGCTCCGGCAGGCTTTCGGGGCATACACGTGACCACTGCGGAGGAACACGACCGGGTCATCGCCTTTACGTCGCAACTGGCGCATGTGGTGAGCAACGCCTACATCAAAAGCCCCACGGCGCTGGGGCACAAGGGGGTGTCGGCCGGCTCCTACCGCGACCTGACCCGCGTGGCCTGGCTGAACCCGGACATGTGGACACCGCTGTTTTTAGAAAACAGCGACCACCTCATCGGCGAGATTGACGGCCTGCTGGCCGAACTGGGGCGCTACCGTGATGCGCTATCAGCGGGCGACGGCGAAGCGCTGCGCCAGCTGCTGGCGGAGGGCAGCCGCCTGAAGGAACAGGTGGACGGGGTACCAACATGAGTGACATCCTCATTGAAAACGGCCTGATTGCGCGCGCGGCGCAGCACCTGGGCGAACCGGGGCTGACCGCCATCGTGACCGATGAAAACGTGGCCCGCCACTGGCTAAAGCCGCTGCAACATGGCCTTGAAGCCGCGGGGCATCAGGTGGTAAGCCTGGTACTTAAGCCCGGCGAAGGCTCAAAAAACCTGCAGACCTACGGCCAGGTGTTGGGCTTTCTGGCGGACAGCGGGCTTACCCGCGCGGACCTGGTCATCGCCCTGGGCGGCGGTGTGGTGGGCGATGTCACCGGCTTTGCGGCGGCTACGTACCTGCGGGGCGTGCGCTTAGCGCAGGTGCCCACCAGTTTGCTGGCGCAGGTGGATTCGTCCGTCGGCGGGAAAACCGGCATCGACTTGCCCCAGGGCAAAAACCTGGCGGGGGCCTTCTACCAGCCCCGCACCGTGCTGGTGGACCCGGATACGCTAAACACCCTGCCGGGGGAACACTACCGCGATGGCCTCAGCGAGGTGGTGAAGTACGGCGCCATTGTGGACGCGCAGCTGCTGAACATGATTCCATATGACGGGCACGAGCAGGCGGACATCATCCGCCGCTGCATTGACATCAAGCGGGACATTGTTTCCCGCGATGTATACGACCGGGGCGAGCGCCAGCTGCTCAACTTCGGCCACACCATCGGCCACGCGGTGGAGCGGGCAAGCGGCTACGCCGTTACCCACGGTCAAGCGGTGGCCATCGGCATGGCGGTGATGGCCCGGGCATCCTACCGCATGGGGCTGTGCACCCGGGAGGACGCGGGGCGGCTACAGGGCCTGCTCTCCCTGCTGGGGCTGCCCACGGTGACGGACTTTGGTGAGGACACGCTGTTTGACGCTATGCTGATGGACAAAAAGCGGGGCGGACAGCAGCTGACCCTGGTGGTGATGCACGCGCTGGGCGACTGCCGGCTTAAGCCGGTCACGCTTTCAGAAGCCCGAAACTGGCTTAAGGAGGGCATGCGGCCATGGTAAGAACCGTGTGGCCGGGCAAGCTGTCGGGGAGTCTGGCGGCCATTCCCTCCAAGTCCCATGCGCATCGGCTGCTCATCGCCGCGGCGTTTGCCGACCGGGCAACCCGCATTCACTGCCCCGCGGTGTCAGACGACATTCTGCGCACGGCGGAGGGGCTGGCCGCCCTGGGGGCGCAGGTGGCCCGGGACCCGGGGGGCTTCACCGTACGGCCGGGCACGCCGCCCGAGCGTGCGGTGGTTCATTGTCAGGACAGCGGCTCCACCTGGCGGTTTTTGCTGCCGGTGGCGGCGGCGCTTGGGGTGGAGACCCGGTTTTTGCTGTCCGGCCGGCTGCCGGAGCGGCCCATGCAGCCGCTGTATGACCTGTTGGAGGGCCACAGCGCTGTCCTCTCCGGCAAGGGCACCCAACAGGTGACGCTGACAGGCAAGTTGGCGCCCGGCATCTGGGCGGTACCGGGGCACATCAGCTCCCAGTTCATCACTGGGCTGATGCTGGCGGCACCGCTGACGGGCGAAGACTGCGCTATTTCGCTGACTAGCCCGCTTGCCTCCGCCGGCTATGTGAACATCACCAGCCAGGCCATGGCGGCGTTTGGGGTGGGCGTACAGCGCACGGACGCGGCCATCCGTATCCCGGCAGGCACAGGGTATCAAAGTCCCGGTGATGTCACGGTGGAGGGGGACTGGTCCAACAGCGCCTTCTTCCTGTGCGCGGCTGCCGCCTGCGGCGGTACACTGACCATGACGGGGCTGAACACCGCTTCCCCCCAGGGCGACCGCGCGGTGCTATCCATGCTGCGCCGCTTTGGCGCGGCCATCACAGTGAATGAAAATGCCGTCACCGTGATGCCGGCACCGCTTACCGGCTGCAGTGTGGACATGGACGAAACACCCGACCTGGCGCCGGCGGTGGCGCTGTTGGCGCTTAGCGCCGCGGGCGAAAGCCGGCTGACCAACATTTCTCGCCTGCGCCTTAAAGAAAGCGACCGCGCCCGCACCATCACGGATACCTTGGCAGCGATTGGGGCCAATGTGCGCCTGGAGGAAGACGCCATCGTGGTGATTGGCGGCGCGGTGCTTACCGGCGGCCAAGTGGACAGCGCGCAGGACCATCGCATCGCCATGATGGCGGCTTGCACGGCGGCGCTGAGCCAGCGGCAGGTGCGCATCACCAACTGGCAGGCGGTCAGCAAAAGTTACCCCCATTTTTTTGACGATTTGGAGATTGTGGGGCTAAACAGCGAGGAGGAAGGCTGATGGGTTCGGTATTCGGGAAGAACATCCGGGTCAGCGTGTTTGGGCAGTCCCACGCGCCGGCGGTGGGTGTGGTCATTGACGGGCTGCCGGCGGGCTTTCAGCCGGACATGGAGGCCCTGCGCGCCTTCATGCGCAGGCGTGCTCCCGGGCGCACGCTGCTGTCCACTCAGCGGTCGGAAAGCGACCTGTTTGAGGTGTTGGGCGGCCTGGCCAAGGGCAGGCTGTGCGGCGCGCCGTTCGCGGCGGTCATCAAAAACGCCGACACCCGTTCGCAGGACTATGGCGGCCTCACCGCCACCCCGCGCCCAGGCCATGCCGACTACCCCGCCCAGGTGCGCTACCAAGGCCATCAGGACGCGGCGGGCGGCGGGCACTTTTCCGGGCGGCTGACGGCGCCGCTGTGCCTGGCGGGCGGTCTTCTCAAGCAGATGCTGGAAAGCCGGGGCATCCACATCGGCGCGCAAATCCTGCGCGTGGGAGACGTACAAGGCCGGGCGTTTGACCCGCTTGCGCCGGAGTTAAATGAACTGACCGACGACTACCTGCGCACGCTGGACGCGGACGCGGCAAAGCTGATGGAAAGCGCCATTGACGCCGCGCGCCTGCAGGGCGATTCCCTGGGCGGCGTGGTACAGTGCGCGGCGGTTGGCTTGCCCGTGGGCGTGGGGGAACCCATGTTTGAAGGGCTGGAAAACCGCATCGCCCAGGCGGTGTTTGGCATACCGGCGGTGAAGGGCATTGCCTTTGGCAGCGGCTTTGACGCGGCAGCGATGCGAGGAAGCCAGCACAACGACGCGTGGGTGATGGCGGAAGGGGCCGTGAAGGCCCGCACCAACCACCACGGGGGCATCTTGGGTGGGCTGTCCACCGGCATGCCGCTGCTGTTCACCGTGGCGTTCAAGCCCACCTCCTCCATATTTCAACCGCAGGATACGGTGGATTTGAACACCATGACCAACGAAAAGCTGGAGCTGAAAGGCCGGCACGACCCGTGCATTGTGCCCCGGGCGGTGCCGGTGGTGGAGGCCGTGTGCGCGATGGCGCTGTTTGACGCCATCATGGATTATGACAAGGGGGAACAGGCATGGACTTGAAGGATTACAGAGCGCGCATCGACCAGGTGGACAGCGAGCTGGTGAAGCTGTTTGCCGAGCGCATGCACATCGCAGGCGACATTGCCCGGGTGAAGCAGGAGAACAGGCTGCCCGTGCACGACCCCGCCCGCGAGCGGGACAAGTTGCGCGAGGTAGCGGACATGGCCGGCCCGGAGCTGCAGGGCTACACCGAGCGGCTGTACAGCATGCTGTTTGAACTAAGCCGCCAGCGCCAGCGGCGCGACCTGCAGGGCGACAGCCAGCTGCAGGGCCGCATCACCCAGGCACTTAAGGAAACAGCGCCCCAGTTCCCCGAGCATGCCCAGGTGGCCGTGCAGGGGGTGGAGGGCGCGTATTCCCAAAGTGCCTGCGAAAAGCTGTTTAAGCATCCCCACATCATGCACTTTTCCTCGTTTGAAGGGGTGTTTCGCGCGGTGGACCAGGGGCTGTGCCGTTATGGCGTGCTGCCGCTGGAAAACAGCACGGCGGGCTCTGTGAACCGCATTTATGACCTGATGATGCAGTATAACTTCTCCATCGTCAGAAGCACCCGGCTGAAGATTGACCACTGCCTGCTGACGCTGCCGGGTGTTCGCAAAGGGGAGATTCGCGAAGTGGTCAGCCACGAGCAGGCGCTGACGCAATGCGAGGGCTTTTTGAAGGGCCTGGGGGACATCAAAATCACCGTATGCGAAAACACCGCGCTGGCGGCCAAAATGGTGCTGGAAAGCGGCCGCAGGGATATGGCGGCGCTGTCGTCCCGCGCCTGCGCGGAACTGTATGGGCTGCAGTGCCTGCAGTCCGCCGTGCAGGACAGCCAGGCCAACTACACCCGGTTCATCTGCCTGAGCAAAAATCTGGAAATCTACCCCGGCGCTGACAAAACCAGCGTCATGATGGTGCTGCCCCACCGGCCGGGCTCGCTGTACCACGCGCTGGGGCGGTTTTACGCCCTGGGCATTAACCTCATCAAACTGGAAAGCCGGCCGCTTTCGGGCAGTGACTTTGAGTTCATGTTCTACTTTGACCTGGAAACCTCGGTGTATTCGCCGGAGTTCATGCAGATGTTCGCGGACATCGGCTCCATGTGCAGCGAGTTCCGCTACCTGGGCAGCTATTCGGAGGTGGTATGACCGCCTACGGGCTTATTGGGGAGAAACTGGGGCACAGCTTTTCCCCGCAAATCCACGCCATGCTGGGCAACTACGACTATCAGCTGTATCCGCTGAAGCCGGAGGAACTGGCCGCGTTTGTGCGCGGTGGGCAACTTTCTGGCTTTAACGTCACCATCCCCTATAAGCAGCAGGTGATGCCGCTGCTGGATGTCATCAGCGATACCGCGCGGGACATTGGGGCTGTCAACACTGTCATAAGCCGGGCGGACGGCACGCTATACGGCGACAACACCGACGCCTACGGCTTCGCGCGCATGCTGGGGGATGTCACCCGCCTGCACGGGCAAAAGGCCCTGGTGCTGGGCAGCGGCGGCGCCGGCAAAACGGCGGTCAGCGTGCTTAGGGCTAAGGGGCTGAACCCCATCACCATTTCCCGCACAGGGCCCAACACCTATGACAACCTGCACCTGCACCGGGACGCCGCCGTGGTGGTCAACGCCACCCCGGTGGGCATGTACCCGCAGGTGGAGCAGGCGCCGCTTTCTCTGGAAATGCTTCCCCACTGCCAGTTGGTGCTTGACATGATTTACAACCCCCAGCGCACCAGCCTGCTGCTGCAAGCGCAAGCGCTGGGCATTCCCTGCCGCAACGGGCTGCTGATGCTGGCGGCGCAAGCCCAGCGCGCCAGCCAACTGTGGGGGCTGTTCTCGGAGGGGGAGGACAGGGCACAGGCCATCGCCGATACCATCGCCAAACGCACCCGCAACATCGTGCTCATCGGCATGCCGGGCAGCGGCAAGACCACGGTGGGGCGCATGCTGGCCAGGCAAACCGGGCGAAAGTTCGTGGATACGGACGACCGGGTGGTGCAGCTGGCGGGCATGCCCATTCCCCAGATTTTCGAAACCCAGGGCGAAGCCGCCTTTCGGGCGGTGGAGACCCAGGCCTTGGCCCAGGCCGCAAAGGAAAGCGGCCTGGTCATCGCCACCGGCGGCGGCGTGGTGACCCAGCCGCGCAACCTGCCGCTGCTTCAGCAAAACAGCGTTGTGGTATACTTGCGGCGCGATTTGCATCTGCTGCCGCTGCACGGCCGCCCGCTAAGCCAGGGGCGGGGGGTGCAGGAACTGTTTAAACAGCGCCGCCCCCTGTACCAAGCCTGGGCCGACCTTGAGGTGGACAACCATACACGGCAAGGCGCTGTGGACACCATTGTGGAGGAACTGCTGTGAAGCTGCTGGTCATCAACGGCCCCAACCTGAACATGCTGGGCGTGCGGGAGCCCGCGGTCTACGGCACCGGCACCCTACAGGAACTGGAGCGCGCCGTCAGCGACCACTGCCAACAACGGGGTGTTGCGGTGTCGTTCATACAGTCTAACCACGAAGGCGCGCTGGTGGACGCCATCCAAGCGGCCCACGGCACCATGGATGCCATCCTCATCAACCCTGCGGCCTACACCCACACCAGTGTGGCCATCCTGGACGCGCTGAAGGCCGTGGGCCTGCCCGCGGTGGAGGTGCACCTATCAGACATCACGACCCGCGAACCCTTCCGCCAACACAGCTACATCAGCCCCGCCTGCCTTGCCACCATTGCCGGCAAAGGCTTTCAGGGCTACCTGGAAGGCGTGGATGTGCTTGTGGCGCATGTGCAGCGCGGTGGGTGAGTTAGTTGATATGTTATGCGACCAATAAAGGCCGCCCGAAGGATGGGCGGCCTTTTTGCGTCCAAGTATGACGCCTTCATGGGCTGGCGATGATACCTACATCGTACGCCTGCTGGCGCAATGCTTCCCGGAACTTGGGGTGGGCGATGGCAATCAACAGCTCCACTCGTTCCCGAATGCTGGTACCCCGCAGCGCGGCGACACCGTATTCCGTGACCACGTAGTCCACATCGTTTCGCGATAGCGTCACCGCGGCACCTGGTTTTAGCTGCGGCACAATCTTGGAGATTTCCTCGCGCTCGCCCGTTTTGGGGTTTTTCACCATGGCGGTGGCATACAGGCAAATAAAGCTGCGCCCGTTCCTGGAGCGCTGGGCGCCGGTGGCGGTGTCCATCTGCCCGCCGGTGCCGGAAAAGTGTGTCGAACCAATGGATTCGCTGGCCACCTGGCCGGTCAAATCTACTTCCATGGAGGCGTTGATGGACACCATGTTGTCGTTCTGGCCGATGACGCAGGGGTCGTTGGTGTAGGCCGCGGCGTACACCTCAACCGCCGGGTTATCATGACAAAAGTCGTACAGTTCCTGCGAGCCCAGGATGAACGCGCACACCATTTTGCCGTTGTTCAGCTGTTTCCTGCGGCCGCTGACAGCGCCTGCCTGGTACAGCTTCATCATGTTGGTGGTGAGCATTTCGGTGTGGATGCCCAGGTCCTTTTTGTCCATCAGGTATTCGGCCAGGGCGTTCGGCATGCCTCCGATGCCCAACTGCAGGCAGTCGCCGTCCTGAATGTAGGGCGCGATAAGCCCGCCGATGACCTTGTCTTTGTCGTTGGGCGCAACATCCGGCAGGGTGGGCACGGGGTAGTCCGCTTGGATGAGGTAGTCCACTTCATCCACACGCAGCAGGCCATCGCCAAAGGTGCGGGGATAGTTGGGGTTTATTTCCAGTATCACCCGGTCCGCGGCCTTAATCATCTGCATTTCATAGGTGTTGGAACAGGATAGCGATATGTTGCCGTGCCGGTCCGGCATGGCGGCGGCGCCCACGTAGATGGTGGGCTTGCGGTGGTGCAGGCGTTTGGCGGCGGCGAAGTGCAGGCTGCAGGGCACATAGGCGGTAGCGGCGGTGGCGTGGGCGCGGCGTGCGGCCGCGCCATAAAACCAGCTGTCCTGCTGAAAACTGCCGCTGTATTGCGGGTCGTTAAAGCAGGGGTAATCCTGCAGGGTCAGGCAGGTGGTAATGACCACGTCCTTGAGCCTGTGCGCCGCCGTGTGCAGCACGCTGAGGAATGCATGGGCGGCGCTTGCCCCCAAGCCCGTGACAATGTAATCGCCCGACTGAACCATGTCCACGGCCTGCTGGGGGGTAATCAGCTTGCTGTTGTAGTCCATACATGGGTCCTTTCCGCTCAACAAAGAGCGCGCATCATGTGGTCGCGCTGCCCCATCGCAGGGCGGTGGCGGCCCACGTATAGCCGGTTCCGGCGGCGACCAGCACCACCAGGTCGCCGGGCTTCACCCGGCCCAGGCGCTCGCCTTCCTTCAGCGATATGAACGCATCCGCTGACTGGCAGTGCCCGTATTCTTCCAGCAGGAAGGTGTTCTCGGGTTTTAGTTTAAAGTGGTCCAGCAGCATATCTGACGTGGACTTCTTCATGAACAGTGGGGCGATGAAGTCAATGTCCTTGTTTTCATAGCCGCTTTTTCGCACCGCTTCCTCAATGACCCGGATGAAGTTGGGCAGCGTGATGGGGTCCAGCTGTTCCTTCATGCTGTTGACGTTGGTCACCTGAAGCAAAAAGTCCTCGTACTGGCTGTCCCGCAGGTGGGGGAAGTTGACGTTGCCCACAGCGGACACGCAGACATCCTGCGCGAAGGCGCCGTCGCTGAGCATTGCGGTTTCCAGCACTTGATTGTAGGGCAGCCCCTTCTCCAGCAGCACCGCTGCCGCGCCGTCGCCAAAGTTGAACATGAAGCGGCTGTCCTGGTCGGCGTAGTTGATGAGGTCCCCCTCCTTGGAGGCGCTGACCAGCAGCACATGGTTAATGTCCGGGTCCTGCAGCATCATGCTCTTGACCACTTTGAGGGAATAGACGCCCGCGGAACACAGCGAGTGCAGCTCAAAAGCCGCCGCACGCTGTGCCCCGATGCGGTGCTGTATGGCCGCGGCGCAGTTGTACAGGTAGTAGTCCTTATACTCGCTGCCGCAGTAGACGACCAGGTCAAGCCGCAGCGGGTCAAAGCCCTTAAGGGTCTGCTCCGCCGCCTTCACGGCCATGTCGGTGACCGTTTCCGCCCGCGCCTTGTGCACCTTTTTGATGCCAAACTTCTCCCGGATGACATCCTCCGGAATGCCCGACGCGCGGCTAATCCATGCGCTGTCGCGCACGCCTTCAGGCACGTAGATGCCGATGGCGCGGATGCCAACGGCAGTGTTCTGCATGTCAGCCCTCACGCTGATGCCTCAACGCTTCCATCCAGTTGTGCTTACCCTTCGGCATTGTCTGTATGCAGGCCTCCCCCGAACAAGCCATGCCGGTAAAACTTCATCACCTCGTCCACCACTTGCTCTAAGTCCGCCTGTTTGTCAAAGAAGACGTATTTGAGGCCAATGAAGTTGGCGACGCCCATCAGGGCGTATGACAGCACGGTAAAGTCCATGGGCGTGATGTCCTGCGGGCTGTGCTCCAACTGGTGCTTATAGCGCAGCGCAAAGGTTTCGTAGTAGTCGGCGAACAATTCCGGGTTAATGTACAAAGACTCCCAGATGATTTTGTATATCTGGGGGTTCTTTCTGACCATCTGCAAAAAGGAAAGCAGGCCCAGGCGCTCCATCTCCTCACGGCTGGCGCTGCCCTGAATGGACTGCGCCACGCTTTTGCGCACCCTTTCGCCATAGCTGGTCAAAAGGTGCACATACAGCGAGTACTTGTCCTTAAAGTACAGGTAAATGGTGCCTGAGGCGATCTTTGCCCGCGCCGCGATGTCGTTAATACCCGCGTTGTAGTAGCCCTTTTTGCCAAACTCAATTTCGGCGGCTCGTATGATGCGGTTCATGGTGACCTGCCCGCGGGATGTCTTTGGAGACAGAGACAATGCGCCTTCCTTTCTCATGCTGGTGTGCCTGCCCTGTGCCGCTTTGTCCTCAGCACAGGGCAGGTCACCAGGCGATGCACCTTGTTCAGATGCGCGTGGCTGTTACAGCCGCATGCCGCCGTCCACCTGCAGCACCTGCCCGGTGATGTAGCTGGCGTCGTCGCTGGCCAGGAACAGCGCGGCTGAGGCAATCTCATGCGGCTGACCCAAACGGCCCAGCATGGTCAGCGCCGCGAACTTGTCCAGCAAATCCTGCGGCACGGTCTTTAGAATATCGGTCATGGTGTAGCCGGGGGCGATGGCGTTGACGCGCACATTGCCGCCCTTGAGGGCGAACTCCTTGGCCCAGGTCTTGGTCAGCCCCATGATGCCGGCCTTGGTGGCGGCATAGTTGGCCTGGCCGATATTGCCAAACACGCCCACGACGCTGGAAATGCTGATGATGCTGCCGCCGCCCTGCTGCTGCATGTAGGGGCCCACATGGCGGGTGAGGTTGAAGACGCCCTTTAGGTTGACGTCCAGCACCAGGTCCCACTGCTCGTCGGTCATCTTGCGGGTCATGGCGTCGCGGGTGATGCCTGCGTTGTTGACCAGCACGTCAATGTGGCCGTAGGTATCCTTGACATAGGTAAACAGCGCTTCGCACGCGGCGCCGTCGGTCACGTTCAGCTCGCGGTATTCCACGCCCTCGGCTTCATAGCTCAACGGCATCATGTCAACGGCGACCACCTTGGCGCCTTCCTTCGCGAACAGCTGCGCCATTTCTCCGCCCAGGCCCTTGGCGGCGCCGGTGATGATGGCGACTTTGCCTTGTAACTTCATATGCTTTCTCCCAACAGGTCGCGGTGTTTTACACCAGTTTCACAATCATGGCCGTGCCCATGCCGCCGCCGATGCACAGCGAGGCCAGGCCGACTTTCTGGTTGTTGCGCTTCAGGCCATGCACCAGGGTGACCAGAATGCGGTTGCCGCTGGCGCCCACGGGATGGCCCAGGGCGATGGCGCCGCCGTCCGGGTTGGCGCGCTGAAGGATTTCTTCTTCCGTCAGGTCCTGCTGCTTGGCCAGTTCTTTGATGACGCCAAGAGACTGCGCAGCGAAGGCTTCGTTGAGCTCAATGCGCTCCATGTCGCTGAGCTTCATGCCTGCCTTTTTCAGCGCCTTGTCAATCGCCGGCACCGGGCCCATGCCCATCACCGAGGGGTTCACGCCGCCCTGGCCCCAGGAGATAATCTCCGCCATGGGGGTCAGCCCCAGTTCCTTCACGGCCTTTTCGCCGGCCAGCAGCACAAAGGAGGCGCCGTCATTGATGCCCGACGCGTTGCCGGCGGTGACGCTGCCGTCCTTTTTGAACGCCGCGCGCAGCTTCGCCAGTTTTTCCGCATCCGTCTTGCGGTTGGGGTATTCGTCGCGGCTGAAGGTGACCATCTCACGGCCCACCTTCACTTCCATCGGCACGATTTCGTCGTCAAAGCGCCCGGCGTCCACGGCTTCGATGGCCTTGCGCTGGCTGTCCAGCGCGAAGGCATCCTGCGCTTCGCGGCTGATTTGGTACTGCTCCGCGATGTTTTCCGCGGTGACGCCCATGTGGATGTCTTCAAAGGCGTCCGTCAGCGAATCGTTAATCATGTGGTCTTTCAGCTGCATGCCGCCCATCTTGATGCCCTGGCGGGTTTCCTTGGGCAGCAGGTAAGGCGCGCCGGACATGCTTTCCGCGCCGCCGGCCACCACCACTTCCGCTTCACCAGCGGCGATTTTTAGCGCACCCTCCATCACAGCCTTCATGCCCGAGCCGCATATCATATTCACGGCATAGGCGCACTTGCTGTCCGGGATGCCAGCGTGAATGAGGATTTGCCGGGCAACGCCCTGGCCTAGCCCGGCGGACAGGATGTTGCCGCAAATCAGCTCATCCACCTTTTCCGGGGCTACGCCGCTGTCCGCCAGCAGCTGTTTGACCACGTGCGCGCCCATCTGGGCAGGCCCCACGTCCTTTAAGGAACCCAAAAAGGACCCGATGGCTGTCCTCCGCGCCGCAACAATGTACACCTTCTCCATGTCTTCCTCCTTATAAAGTTACGTTGACTCACCCGGTTAACGACCTAAACGGTGATTCATGTTTTACGTGAGTATAGATTTCTAATACGCCGCTGTCAACCAAAATGTGGGGACAAGGCTACTGGTGAACGGCCAAGTATGGGTTTGGCGGTGAATTAAAGTAAACAACCCGGGTGATATACATTTCGCTTTCATCACGCAGTAAACAAAGAAACCTTTATAACAAAAAGCACCGGACACGTCTGTGCCCGGCGCCTTGTTGCCATACCTTACATGCGTTCCTTGTACGCCCGTTCGTATTGCTTGGTCACCAGTTCCGGTCGGCCAGAGCGCACAGCCAGTTGGTTGACTTTGTTGGGGTTGCGAAGCAGTTCCCGCCCCAGGGCTACCATGTCGCACGCACCTGATGACAGGGCATGCATAATCAGCTGGTCATCGTCCAGGAAACCCACCCCAATGACCGGAAGCCCCGTGCCCTGGCGGATGGCCTGTGCCATGGGCAGCATATAGCCGGGGTAGGGGTGCACCTTGGCGCGCTGCAGGCCGCCGGTGGATACATGCACCATGTCCATCTGGCGGGGCAGGGCTTTCAGCCACTGCACCCAGTCGTCCGGGGTAACGCTGCCGTCCAGCCAGTCCGTCGCCGAAATGCGAATCCACAGTGCCTTGTCAGCCGGCCAGGCAGCGCTGACAGCCTCCACCACGCGGCGCAAAAACAGCGAGCGGTCCTGCGCGTATTCGTCTTCGCGCTGGTTGGACAGCGGGCTTAGGAACTGGTGAATCAGGTAGCCGTGGGCGGCGTGAATCTCCAGCCCGTCAAAGCCCGCTTCGTCCGCCCGGCGTGCCGCCTGGGTGTAGGCGGCCAGCACGGTGTTGATGTCTTCAGTGGTCATGGCTTCATAGTTGATGGGGTGGTCATTGTAGGCAATGGCGCTTGGCGCCAAGTGCCGCGCGTCCTGGGTGGTGCACTTGCGGCCGGCGTGGTTTAACTGCAGCGCGATGGGCGTGCCCGCCGCGTGCACGGCGTCCGTCAGCTGACGCATGCCGGCCACCTGCTCGTCCGACCACAGCCCCAGGCAGGCGTCGCTGATGCGGCCTTCGGGTGTGACGCCGGTGGCCTCCACAATGATGAGGCCCACATTGCCCCAGGCGCGGGCGCTGTAGTGGCTTAGGTGAAACGGCCCCACCTGGCCATCGTGTTCAAAGGCGGAATACATGCACATGGGCGGCATCACCAGCCGGTTTTTCAGGTGCATGTTCTTAATCTGCAGAGGTTCAAACGCTTTCATGTCCGCTCCTTTCCACCAGGGCTGCCTTGGGCGGCAGCTGCACATACTGCGCCAGCAGCGTGGCGCCAAACATCAGCACACAGCCGATGGCCTCGGGCCCGGTCATGCGCTCGCCCAGCAGCAGCATGCCGCCAAGCAGGGCGAACACGGCTTCCAGGCTCATGATGAGGCTGGCCATGATGGGCGTGGTGCGCCGCTGGCCGATGATTTGCAGGGTGTAGGCCACGCCGCTTGACATGATGCCGGTGTACAGCAGCGGCCCCCACGCCATCAGGATGGGGGACAGCGCGGGCTGCTCCACCAGGAACATGGGTATGGCGCTGAGCAACCCCGCCACCAGAAACTGTATGCAGCTGAGCTGCACCCCGGATACCTGAGGGGATAGATGGTCTACCACCAGAATGTGCCCGGCGAACACAAATGCGCACAGTATCAGCAGGCCATCAGACCGGGCGATGGTAAAGCCGTCCTTGACGCTGACCAGGTACAGCCCCACGGCCGCAAGCAGTATGCACAGCCACAGCGCCGCCCGCGGGCGGCGGCCAAAGAATACGCCGTACACCGGCACGATGAGGATATACAGCGCGGTTAGAAAACCCGCTTTGCCGGCGCCGGATTCTTTCAGCGCCACCTGCTGCAGGTTCATGGCGACCGCCAGCAGCACGCCGCAAATCGCGCCGCCCAGCCACAGCGTGCGGCGGTAGTGCGCCGGACGCGGCTGGCCGGCCTTTTTGTCCTTTTGTGCCAGCGCCAGGCCAATGGGCGCCAGAAAAGCCGCCCCCACCAGGCTGCGCACCGCTTGAAAGGTAAACGGGCCGATATGGTCCATGCCCATATACTGGGCGACAAAAGCCAGACCCCAAAAAAGTGCTGCGGTCAGCAGCATGAGGTTACCCACCATCGGGTGCTGTCGTTGGTTCAAAGGATGTCCTCCAGCGCGTCATACAGGCTTTGCAGTTCTTCCGCTGTGTGGTAGGTGAAGGTCACGCTGCCGCGCTCAAGGCCGCCTGTGACCCGCGTGCGCACGCCGGTGGCGCGGTGCAGGCGCTCTTGAAAGTCCTTCAGTTCCGGCACCAGCGGCGATACCTTGCGGGCGGGCTTAGGCTGCTCCATGTCCCGGATGATGTGCTCCAGCGCCCGCACGCTGAGCCCCTCCTGCACCACGCGCAACGCTAACTGCTGCTGGGCATTGGGGCTTTTGAGCCCGGCCAGCGCCCTGGCGTGCCCGGGGCTGAGGGTGCCGTCCGCCACCATCTGCTGTACGTTTTTCTGCAGGCGCAGCAGCCGCAGGGCGTTGGCCACCGCCGGGCGGGACTTGCCCAGCTTTTGCGCGGCGTCCTCCTGGGTGTAGCCGCCGGCACGCATGTAGCCCTGTATGGCGGTGGCTTCGTCGATTGGGTTTAGGTCTTCGCGCTGCAGGTTTTCTGCCAGGGCCGCCAGCATGACGTTTAGCTCGTCCATGTCCTTTTGAATGCATGGCACGGTGCTAAGGCCCGCCAGCCTGGCCGCGCGAAAGCGCCGCTCGCCGGCGATGATGCGGTAGCGGTTGCCCACCTGCTCCACCAGCAGGGGCTGCAATACCCCCACCTCGCGGATGCTGTCGGCCAACTGCTGCAGGCTGTCCTGGTCCAGGCGCTTGCGCGGCTGGCCAGGGTTTAAGTCGATGTCATTCAGCGAAATCTCGCGCAGCGAGCCCGCGTAGTCTGCCTGCGGAAACAGGGCGTCCAGTCCGCGGCCCAAAGCGTTCTTCTTCATCCCATAGTTCCTTTGTCAGCGTTCATTGCGGCGGATGACCTCCTGCGCCAGCGCGCGGTACGCTTCGGCACCGGCGCTGCGGGGGTCATACTGGTGGATGGGCTGCCCGTGGCTGGGCGCCTCGCCCAGGCGCACATTGCGGGGAATCAGCGTGCTGAACACCCGGCCCTTGAAGTGCTTTTTCACCTGCGCCGCCACCTGCAGGCTGAGGTTGGTACGGCCATCATACATGGTCAGCAGCAGGCCTTCCAGCTGCAGGCCCCGGTTGACGGAGTGCTGCAGCCGGCTGATGGTGTCAGTGAGTGCTGTCAGCCCTTCCAGCGCGTAGTATTCCGACTGGATGGGCACCAGCACGCTGTCGGCCGCCGTCAAGGCGTTGATGGTCAGCAGCCCCAGGGAGGGCGGGCAGTCAATCAACACAAAGTCGTAGCCGTCCGTCTGCCCCTGCAGCGCGGTTTTTAGGCGGTATTCCCTGTTTTCCAGCTGCACCAGCTCCACCTCGGCAGCCGCCAGGCGGATGTCGGCCGGCGCGAGCCACAGCCGGGGCACGGCGGTTTTCGCCTGCGCTTTGCCCAGCGCCTGGCTGCCCAGTATGACCTCGTACATGGTCACGTTGCCGGCCCGCACGCCCACACCGCTGGTGGCGTTGCCCTGGGGGTCCAGGTCCACCAGCAGCACCTGCTTGCCCAGCTCCGCCAGGCAGGCGGCCAGGTTGACGGCGGTGGTGGTTTTGCCCACACCGCCTTTTTGGTTGGCAATGGCGATGATTTTACTCATGCGTCTCTCTTTCATGAAGGGGTCAGCCACTGCCGCCAGCGAAACGGCGGATGGCTGCCTTTGATGATGCGCTCTACGGTGCGGTACTCCTCCTCGCCCTGAAAGGCCCCGTAGTGAAGCCACAGCGCCTTCAGCGCCGCCAGCGACCCTTGCCGCATGGAATACTCGCGAATCATGAGAAAACTCTGGCTGTCCCGCGGCAGGCTTTCCAGCAGCAGGTACAGCAGTTCGTCGGCCATCAGCGCAAAGTCTTCCAGCCGCAGGCGAATGTGGTCGCCGTTATCCATGGGCAGTATCATGCGGCCATTGGTCTGCTCCCTGACGGCCATGAACAGCTGCGTGTCCATGTCCTGCACGGCGGCCTGCAGGCTGCCGCGCGCACGGTCAAACTGGCCTATTTTAAAGGCAAGCCGCTCCATCAGCCCGGCGTGGTGCGCCACAAACGCGCTGCCCAGCCAGGGGGTCAGTGTGCGGGCTACACGCTCCAGCATGTTCGTCCCTTTCTCATGGTCATAAAAAGCCCGTGTGCCACCGGTAGCATAGCACAAACCCGCCGTCCGTGAAAGACTGCGCCGCGCGGCGGGCATTTGCCGCCTTGTACATAAATTGTACAAACAGGAACTTTTTGCACCCGATTGCACAAAAAATGCTTGACAGGGGGAAAATACGCAACTATAATGAGGGCGAACCAAAGGAAGATCGGGGAAACGCCTCGGCGGAATCCAGGGAGATTCCGGGAATACCGAACAGGATGCGGACACTGCCCAAGAAGGCAAAGCCTGATACCATTAATGAACGCATAGCCCAAGACGGGAGACCGCAGCAACCACAAAGGGCGACCAGCCCCCTTAAAGGCACCGTTATTTTCAAGGAACCCAAACGGCAGCCACCCGGGGCAACAGGAAACCCGAAACAGGATTCCAGGGAAACCGCGGCACGGTCTAATAAAACGGTTCGGAGGAGGGCGATTTACTGAATACAGAAATCATGACGGAACCTGTGGCTTATCTCGCCCTGCACAGTTCGATTGAAAAGGGGAACGGCTGACAGGCAGCAAAAGGGGAACATTCTCCCAGCGCCATGTGCCACCCAACACCGCATCCGTATTGTGATGGTGAACTGTCGGGCAAAAGCACTACCTCAACGTTCAAAGGCGACCCCGAACCAGGAATTAGGAAATGGGGACCTGACAATCGGCAACCAATAAGGAGAGTTTGACGGCGGCTGTTTGGATAGACACCCGCAACCGTACAACCCTTAGGACCGAACGCAGTGATTGCATACTCGCACAACCGGACAACCATCGTGGAGTATCAGCCGCCGACACCGGAGAGGAAGTCAGGTCTGACAACTGAATAGGATACATGATGGGCCGCCGCTAATTATCAGCGGCGGTCTTTTTCGCACCCGGAAGCACTACAATACATCGTCACTGCAGCCGGAAAAATCGGTCACTTACGAGAGTAAGCTCCCTCATTTTCCGGCCTTGTTCCTCGCCTTGCAGCACTTCCGGGCACGAAAAACGTTAGCGTTCAACAGTACGATGGCGACAGTTGGGTTGTGCTCATCCTGTGCGTTTGTTCCGTTGTCAGCACGTGGGGCTGTCCGAAGCATGATGGCAGTCATTAGCGCCAGAAGGAACACAGTTGGCGCAAGAGGCTTTGGCTCGAAGTCGGAATGCTGGCATCTAACAAAACTGTCCAAACCGTTGCATAAATGCCTTATTGCCTTGGCAGGTGCCATCCGCCCATCATTGCCCCTCATCGCGCGCGCGTGCTATACTATGGGCCGAAAGAAGGGGGAGGGAAGCATGGCCAGACGCGGTGGGAAACTGCTCTTTGCGCCGCGGCGGAAACGCCGGCCGGGTTGCCTGGTGTCCTTTCTGTTTTTTGTGCTCATCATTGGCATTGTGCTGGGGCTGAACATGGCCAACAACGGCTATGCCACGCTGGAAACCCAGCATGTCACGGTCTCCAACCTGGACAGCGCCCTGGAAGGGTTCAAAATACTCCACATCAGCGACATGCAGGGCATACGCTTTGGCCCGGAGCAGCAAAGGTTGTATCAGCTGTTTAGGCTTGAGCGTTACCACGCCGTGGTGCTGTCGGGCGACATGGTGGGCAAGGCGGGCGATGCCCAGCCGCTGATGGAGCTTATCGACCATTTCTCAAAGGATGTACCTGTGTTCCTTATCGCGGGTGATGACGACCCGGAGGCGCTGTCCACACAGGACCGCGGCACGCTGGACGCCAAGGCCGACTTTATCCTGCGCGCCGAGGAGCGGGGCGCCATCTACCTGGACAGCCCGCAGCGGGTGCAGGTGGGCAAGCAAGCGGTGTGGTTCAGCCCCGCCAGCCTGTATACGACCGACCCGGAGGCCGCGCGCTATGCGCTGACCACCCGGCAAACCGAACTGACTCAAACCCCGGAGGGGCAAACGCCGGACGGCGCCGCGCGCCTGCGGGCCGTGAACCAACAGCTGGCCGCCCTTGAGCGCGCGCAGGTAGCCGCCAAGGAGATGAACCCCAAGGACGCCTTCATACTGGTCAGCCATGTGCCGCTGGACGCGGACCAGGTCTCGGCCTTGCATGAAGGCGAAGGCACCGCCCGCAGCGCCATCCACTTCCCTGGCCTGGTGTCCCTCATTCTCAGCGGGCACTGGAACGACGGCCAATGGCGTCTGCCGCTGATAGGGCCCGTGTACACGCCCCCCGGCGCCCAGAGCATCAGCCGCTGGCTGCCCCAGGAGCGGGCGCTCAGCGGTTTGGCCACGGTACACGGCGTATCGCAGTACATCAGCCCCGGGCTGGGCTACAGCTCCGCCTATCCGTTTCCCCAGGTGCGGCTGTTTAACCGCCCCCGCCTCACCATCCTGACCTTAAGCGCGCGTTTCGCGGATACAGGTGCCAGATGAGCGACAAGAAACAGTTTGTTAACCGGGAACTGAGTTGGCTGCGCTTTAACCACCGGGTGCTGATGGAAGGCGCTCGGCCGGAAAAGCCCGCGCTGGAGCGGGCCAAGTTCCTGTCCATCGTCTCCAGTAACCTGGACGAGTTTTTCATGGTGCGCGTTGGCAAGCTGGAGCGCAAGGTGGACGCGGGGCTGAAGGTGGTGGACGCCGCCGGCATGACCCCGCTGGCACAGGTGCGCGCCATCCGCCGCGCGGTGCCCCGCCAGGTGGAGGAGCAGTACCGCATCTACAATGAGCAGCTGGTGCCCGTGCTGGCGGCGGAGGGCATTCACATTTTGCCGCCGCAGGCGCTGAGCGACCCGCAACGCACTTGGCTGTCGGGTTACTTTGACGCCCAGGTGATGCCCGTATTGACCCCGCGCACCATCAACCCCAGCCATCCGTTTCCGCTGCTCGCGGCCAAGCGGCTGTACCTGGCGGTGCTGCTGCAGTCAGACAAGGGCGGCGCGCCGCAGTTAAGCCTGGTGCCCGTGCCGGCGGCGCTCAAGCGGGTCATCTGGCTGCCCATGGGGGTGGGCAAAGCGCGGGGGGTATTGCTTGAGGACGTCATCCTGATGCACTTGGGGCGGCTGTACCCCACGCTGGAGCCTTTGAGCGCCATGCCGTTTCGCATCACCCGCAACACGGACTTTGTCATCGACATTGAAGACGTCAACACCATCGTGCAGGAGATGCAAAAGTCCCTCAAGCGGCAAAACTACGGCAAGATTGTGCGGGTGGAGGTGCCGGCGAGGCACAACCGCCAGCTGATGCGCCGCCTGCAAAACAGCCTGGAGGCCCCTGACCGCATCATGGTGCAGGTGGACGGCCCCTTAGACCTGCGGTTTTTGATGCGGGATGTGGCGGCGCTGCCCGGCCTTGG
>CAYFSN010000005.1:0-20611 GCA_964345845.1 uncultured Christensenella sp. | reverse complement strand
CCCCGGCTGCAGGTGCGGGAGAGCATCTTCCGCACCATACGGGGCGGCGACCTGTTTTTCCACCACCCCTATGACAGTTTTGACCCGGTGCTGCGCCTGGTGCGCGACGCGGCGGAAGACAGCCACGTGCTGGCCATCAAACAGACGCTGTACCGGGTATCATCCAAGAGTATGCTGATACCGGCCCTGGCGCACGCCGCCCACATGGGCAAGCAAGTCACAGTGCTGGTGGAGGTGCGGGCCCGGTTTGACGAGGAAAACAACATCAACTGGTGCCGCACGCTGGAGGCGGCGGGCTGCCATGTGCTGTACGGCGAGCCCAAGTGGAAGACCCACTCGAAAATCACCCTGGTGGTCAGGCGGGAGCCCGCGGGGCTGCGGCAGTACGTACACATTGGCACCGGCAACTACAACGGGCATTTTGACCTGTGACCGCCAGATTGGGGAGGACGCCAGCGCGTTTTTCAAGCTCATCACGGGCTACAGCTACACCTACCCCATGCGGGAGCTGATCGCCTCGCCCTATGCGTTCCGGGACGCCATCCTGTCGCGTTTGCGGCGGGAGGAGGACAACGCCCGCCAGGGCCTGCCGGCGCGGTTCACCGGCAAGATGAACAGCCTGTCCGACCCGGGCATCATCCGCGCCATCTACCATGCGGCGGACGCCGGGGTGGAGGTGCGGCTGCTGGTGCGGGGCATATGTTGTCTGCGCATCGCCAACCACCGCAACCTTCAAGTGCGCAGCATTGTAGGCCGCTACCTGGAGCACGCGCGGGCGTATGTGTTTGAAAACTGCGGCGACCCCGAGGTGCTCATTGGCTCGGCCGACCTGATGCAGCGCAACCTGGACAAACGGGTGGAGCTGACCACCCCGGTGAAGGACCCGCTCATCCGCCGCAAAATCATGGACATTCTGGCGGTTCAGTGGCAGGATAACCAGCAGGCGTGGGAGCTGTGTCCGGACGACACCTACCGCCGGGTGCAAAATGACTTGCCGCCCCTCAACGCGCAGAAGGTGTTCGTGGAAAAAGGCCCAGCGCGCGGCGCTTATGCAGGCGGAACAGGCGGCAGAGGATGCCCCGGGGGAACACCGGGTAGATATGACCACCACAGTATCCGGCTGAGCCGGCGACCATAAGGAGGAAAGACCATCATGCAGGTATACAACAGCCAAACCAGAAAAAAAGAACCCTTTGTGCCCATCAAGGAAGGGCATGTGGGCATTTACTCCTGCGGGCCGACGGTATATGACTACTTCCACATCGGCAATGCCCGGCCGTTCATTGTGTTTGACGTGCTGCGGCGGTACCTGGAGTACAAGGGCTACGATGTCACGCTTGTGCAGAACTTTACCGACATTGACGACAAGATGATTCGCCGCGCCAATGAAGAGGGCATCTCGGTAAAGGAGCTGGGCGACCGCTTCATCGCCGAGTATTACAAGGACGCGGGGGCGCTGGGCATCCGCCCGGCGACGGTACACCCCAGGGCGACGGAGCACATTTCGCAGATTATCGCCCTGATTGAGCAATTGGTGAAAAACGACCTGGCGTATGAAACCCAGGGCTCCGTCTACTACCGCACGGCAGGCTTCCCGGACTACGGCAAGCTCAGCGGCCAGAGCGTGGAAGACCTGGACGCAGGCGCGCGCGTGGACGTGGAAGATGAAAAGCACGACCCGGCAGACTTTGCGCTGTGGAAGGCCGCCAAAGAAGGCGAGCCCAGCTGGGAAAGCCCCTGGGGCATGGGGCGGCCGGGCTGGCACATTGAGTGCAGCGCCATGAGCATGGCCTACCTGGGCAACAGCATTGACATCCACTCCGGCGGTAAGGATTTGCTGTTTCCCCACCACGAAAACGAGATTGCCCAGTCCGAGGGCGCCACGGGCGAACCCTTTGTAAAGTACTGGATGCACAATGGCTTTCTGAACATTGACAGCCAGAAGATGTCCAAGTCGTTGGGCAACTTCTTCACCGTGCGCGACATCCTCAAGGAATTCGCGGCGGAGGACGTGCGCATGTTCATGCTGTCGGCGCAATACCGCAGCCCGCTGAACTTCAGCCGGGAGAGCATCGAACAGGCCCACGCCAGCCTGCAGCGGCTGTGCACCGCGCGACGCAACATGGCCTTCCTGCTTGAAAACGCGAAGGACACGGCGCCCAACGAACAGGAGCAGGCGTTCATTTCTAACATGGACGGCTATCGCCAGCGCTTTGAAGAAGCCATGGATGACGACCTGAACACCGCCGGCGCCATGGGCGAACTGTTTGACCTGGTGTACGACGCGAACACCAACCTGAAGGCCGACACCGCCAAGGCCGCGGTGCAAAAGGCCATCGACACCCTGGACAGCCTGACGGATGTGCTGGGCCTGTTGGTGAACAAGCCCGAGGGCGGCCTGCCCGAAGACGTGCAGGCACTGGCGGATGCGCGCGCCGAGGCCCGCAAGCAAAAGGACTGGCAGCGCTCGGACGACCTGCGCGCCCAGATACAGCAAAAGGGCTACGCGGTGGAAGACACACCCGCCGGGCAGAAGATTACCCAGAACTGCTAATGCGGTGGCTGCGGCATGGCTTGGCCGGGCTCAGCGTGCTTACAGCGCTGTGCTGCCTGTGGCTGGCTGCGGCGTCCAACCGGTCAGCTGCCCCACAGGTATTGCCCATCGGGCCGCCTGCCGCGGCGGAAACTGTGACGCCGGCTTCCGATACACTCGCTGACGGCCGCCTCAACCTGAACACCGCTGACAAAGAACAGCTGATGACCCTGCCGGGCATTGGCCCGCACCTGGCGGAAGCCATATTGCAGGCCCGCGCCGTATCGCCCTTTCACTTTGTGGAAGACCTGCGGGCGGTACCGGGCATCGGTGAAAAGCGGCTGGCCGTACTAAAGCCGCTGGTGCGGGTCGGAGAATAAGCAAGCACATACCACACAGCAAAGCCTGTCTTACGTTTTCGCAAGGCAGGCTTTTGTCTGCCCGCCCCATGTTATAATCAACACAGGAGGGCATATCATGCGTTTGCTGCTGCTGGAGGATGACGCGTTTTTGCGCGAGGGGCTGACCGACCTGTTTTCGCGGGAGGGCTTTGAGGTAATGCCGGCCGCGACGCTCAAACAGGCGCAGCAGCTGCTCAGCGACCGGGGTACTGTAGACGCCGCGGTGCTGGACGTGCTGCTGCCCGACGGCAGCGGTGTAACCTTCTGCCGCCATTTGCGCGCCCAGGGGCACCGCTTTCCGGTGCTGTTTTTAAGCGCCTGCGACCAGGAGGAGGACATAGTGCACGGGCTGGATGAGGGCGGTGACGACTACCTCACCAAGCCCTTTGGTACCCGAGAACTGTTAAGCCGCGTGCGGGCGCTCACCCGCCGCCAAGCCCCCACCCGCTACGAAAGCCCCGGCTTTGAAGCCGACCTGGAGCGACAGTGGGTGCAGGTTGACGGTGAGCCGGTGTTCTTAACGCAGACGGAGTTCCGGGTGCTGTCGTTGATGCTGAAAAGCGGCGGCCGGGTGGTGAGCCGGGAACAGTTGCTGCGCCACATATGGGATGACGGCGGCCAGTTTGTGGACGACAACACCCTGTCCGTGCACATCAGCCGCCTGCGGGAAAAAATCGGCGCCGGCCGGCTGCGCACCGTGCGGGGCGTGGGCTATCGGTGGACACCGTGACCTGGCTGCTGGCGGCAGCGCTGTTGTTGTCGGCTGTGCTGGCCTGGCGGCTGTGGCTGGAGCGCCGGGAAAAGCAACGCCTGTTCAAAGAACTGCAGGCGCTGTTGGCAAACCCGGATGAGGCTTATGACATCAACCTGCGCGAGGGCAGCTTCGCGCTGCTGGAAAACACCTTGAAGGAGTTGGTGTCACGGCTTCGCCTGGAGCGGCTGCTGCGAAGGCAGGATGCCCGCGACACCGCCGACAGCCTTATGCACTTGAGCCACCAACTAAAAACCCCGCTAAGCGCGCTGAAAATGCACGAGGAACTGGCGCCCGGCCCCTATAGTGACCGGCAGCAGCTGCTCATTGGACGCATGGAGCATTTGCTAAATATGGTGCTCAGGCTGGAGAAACTGCGTGCCGGAGGGTACGTCATGACCTTTGACCTCTGCGACCTGGCGCAGCCGCTTAACGCCGCGCGGGGCAGGCTGCAGAGCTTGTTTCCCCAGGTGGGGCTGTCCGCCAAAGGTGCCGCCCAGGCCCGGGCGGACCGGGACTGGCTGGAGGAAGCCTTTCTCAACCTGCTAAAGAACGCGTGTGAGCATATGCCGGACGGCGGGCACATCACCGTGCGCTTTGAACAAACCGAGGATGCCGTGCACATCAGTCTGCAGGACACGGGCGGGGGTGTCGCAAATGAGGACCTGCCCCGCCTGTTTGACCGCTTCTACACCAGCGCCTCCAGGCAGGGCGGCGGGGGCGCGGGCATCGGGCTGAGCATGGTGCGGGAAATCATCCGCGCCCATCACGGCGACATCACTGTACAAAATGCCGCGGACGGCCTGCGCTTTGACATCACCCTGCCGCGCATCGAGCGCAACCTTACCAGAACGTAAGGCGGCCTTCACCCAGCTGTAAGCCCCCGGTGCTACGCTTGGGGTGAACCAATTGTGTTCAACCAATGGGGAGGTGCGCAGATGGACGCCATCATTCGCTGTGACAACTTAAGCAAAATATACCGCACGGGGGAGAACCAGGTGCGGGCTGTGGACGAACTGACGCTGGATATATGGAAAGGTCAGTTTCTGGCCGTGACCGGCCCCAGCGGCTCGGGCAAGAGTACGCTGCTGCATTTGCTGGGCGGGCTGGACAAGCCCACCAGCGGGGAGGTCATCTACCAGGGCAAAAACCTGTATGCCTATCATGACAACCAACTGTCGGTGCTCCGGCGGCGGCGGTTTGGGTTTGTGTTTCAAAGTTACAACCTCATCAAGGAACTGACCGGCATGGAGAACATCCTGCTGCCGGTGATGCTGGACGGCAAAAAGCCGGATGAAAACCATGTAAAGCTGCTGGTGGATATGCTGGGCATTGAAGACCGCGTAAGCCATCTGCCTGATGCGATGTCCGGCGGACAGCAGCAGCGCGTGGCCATCGCCCGGGCGCTGAGCAACAAGCCAGACATCCTGTTCGCGGATGAGCCCACCGGCAACCTGGACGGCAAGGCGGGGCGTGAGGTGGTGGCGCTGTTAAAGCACGTCAGCCGGGAACTGGGCGTCACCCTGGTGCTGGTCAGCCATGACCTGCGCATCGCGGAACAGGCCCAGCGGGTCATCCGCCTGGAGGATGGCCGGGTGGTCAGCGATACCGGGGCGGAGGGTGCGCGATGAACGGTCTTCGCTTCAGCCGCCTGGCCACGGCGACCCTGCGGGCCAGGAAGCGGGAATACGTGGGGCTGGCCGTGGGCATCACGCTGGCGGTGGCGCTGGTGTTCGCGCTGCTGACGGCCGCCACCAGCCAGTTCAAAATGCTGGAAAACCAGTGGCGTGACCGGGTGGGCGGGCAGGACGCCATTGTGTTTGACGTCGCTGGACTGCCCGACACCGCGCTGGAAGGCATCGCCCGGGAGGCGGGCACCATGACTGTCATTGGGCGGGACGCGGGGGCGGACTACACCATCGGCTACTATGACGAAGAGGCCGAGCGCCTGTTAAACCGCCGGCTTATTAGCGGGCGCATGCCCCTTCAGGCGGACGAAATCGCCCTGGAGCGGGGCACCCTTGCCCAGCTGCGCCTGCCCCTTGAGCTTGAGCAGCAGGTCACCCTCACCCTGCAGCCCCTGCAGGATGGTAACCCCCCGGAAGCCCGGCGTACCTTCACCTTGGTGGGGGTGCTTACGGAGCAAAGCCAGGGCGACCCGTTCGGCTGGAACTTTTACGACCATGTGCACGCCCGCCCCACGGGCGTCACCGCGCGCCAGGCGCCGCTTCCCGGCAGCCGCGCGGTGGTGCACCGGGTGCTGCAATTGCAGCCCGGCGTTACCGAAAAGCAGCTGAACGACCGCATAGCCGCGGCGGGGTACCATGGCCGCGTGTCCATGTTCGTGTGGCAGCCCTTCGGCGCGGCGGACCGCTACAGCTATGTGTTGTTTTTTGCGATGCTGTGCTTGTCGTTGCTGTTTTGCGCGGGCATCGCCATACTGAACGTGTTTCAAAACCGCTTAAGGCAGCGCGAGCAGCAAATTGGCATGCTGCGGGCCGTGGGGGCCACCCGGCGGCAAATCGCCCTGCTGTACGGGCAGGAGGCCGTGCTGATCGCCCTTGTCACGGCGCCGTTAGGCTTGCTGCTGGGCGTGGGGGCGGCCTGGCTGCTGCTGAATGCCACCACCCGGGCGCCGCTGGTGCTGCTGCCGGGCGTGGTGCCGGTGGGGCTGGCAGTGGGGCTCGCGGTCATCTTGCTTTCCGCGGCCCTCCCGCTTCAGCGCGCGGCAAGGCTTGCGCCCATCCGGGTTATTCGGGACGCGGAGCTAATGCTGGCGGGCAAGCGCACCCGGGTGAAAAGTCAAAAGCGGTTCAAGCCCGCGCAGCTGCTTTCCAGGCGCTCGGTGCGCTTAAACCGCAGGGGTGTCACCGGCGTGTCGGTGCTGGTGAGCCTGTGCATGGCGCTTTTGAGCTTTCTGGTGCTGTTTCCCTTTCAGTTTACCGGCATGGCGGCCCCGCTTCAGGCGGAGCGCCCGGCCTTCTCGCTGGCCTCCGCCCGGGGGCGGGCCACAAGCTACGGCGTGAGCCTTGTCAGCCGCGCCGCGGGGCTTGGGGTAAACGACATCGCCCAGCTTCAAAGCCTGACCGGCGTCAGCCGGGTGGTGGACAGCGGCGCTTCGGATGCGTTGCTGGTGGTGGAGAACCCCACGCCCTACCTCACCGAGGTGCCGGACAGCAGCCTGTTTGAGGCCCGCCACGGCTCCTCGTGGATGGCGCAGTTTACCCCGGAGGAAAGGGAGGCTTACCTGAGCGCCATCCAGACCCAGAACCTGCGCCTGCAGGAGGCGCTTGATACCCGGGGCGAGCTGATGCGGGTGGCCGTGCTGGTGTTGAACCGGGAAACCATCATGAAGTTAAAGCCGTACGTCACCTTGGGAACGCTGAATGTTGACGCCGTTGACCGTGGGGAAGCCTGGCTTGCCTACGCGCCGGATACCTATGTATTGAAGAACCCGGAGGGCTACCTGTCGGCGGCGCCGGCGCTGACGGAGGGTCAAGCGTGGGAAGCGCACTATGAAAACGACTATTTCCGCCCCGGAAGCACGCTTGATGTGCGCCAGGTGTACCTGTTTGAGGATGAGTATGGTGAAAACCTGCGGGAGCTTAACCTGAACAGCGCGCGGCATAAGGGCGCGCAGCGGCCCGTCGGCGCTGTCATTGATGGCGAGCTGAAGCCCGAGGTACGCGCCCTCGTGCCTATGTATGGCGCTCACTGCACACTCATCACCACCCCCAGCGGCATCGCCGCCATGAACCTGCTGTACGGCGGCCCCGCCAGCGTGGAAGTGTACACCCAAGGCGTGCCCGACCGGGAAACGGAAGCCTGGCTGTTTTCACAGGTGGAGGCGGTGGGCCTGAGGGCAGAAGGGATGACCGCCCATAACAGCCTGGCAAGCGGGCGAGAGATGGCCACCCAGCGCACCCAGGTGGTGGTGCTGTTCGTGGGGCTGCTGATGGTGTTTTTCGCGCTGTGCCTGGGGCTTGTGAACAACAGCCTCACCGGCCGTCTGCGGGCGGAGCGCCGGGCCATTGGCAGCTTGCGGGCCCTGGGGGCGGATGGCGGCCTGCTGGGCCGCGTGTACGCAAGGCAGCTATTGTACATGTTGCTGCGGGGCATGGTGCCCGGGGCGCTGCTGGCCGCCCTCATCACCGTGTGGCAGGGGTCACAGTGGTACAACGCCTATCCCCTGTGGGTGTACGCCCTGGCGGCGGGGCTGCAGGTGCTGCTGGTGGGGCTGATGTTCCTCTTTAGCTTCCTGCACCTAAACAGCCGCCTCAGGGGGCTGATGAAGCAGCCCATCATTTCGCAGATCAGAGAGATGGGGTAAGAGCATGAGCATGAAGCGTTTACGCGTCACAGCGTTCCTGGTCGCGCTGGCGCTGGCGGCGGGCCTGTGTGCCGCCGCGCTGGCGGCCCAGGGGTTCACCCTGGCGGAAGATCACCGCATGCAGGGCATGGGGCGCACCTGGCGGCAGGGCTATACACCGCTGGTGAAGGGGGATACGATGACACTGCACCTGCCGCTGCGCTCGGACGCGGCCAAAGGACAGGTGACCGCTCGTTTTCTGGTGGATAGTGAAGCGGGCAGCCCGTTTGTGGAAGGGGAAGTCACCGCGCGAACAACAGCACAGCAGGGGGTATATGCTCTGCGCTTTACGCTGCCGCTGCACCCGGACCGCCAGGTGGGCGTATATGGCTGCCGGGTGGAAGTCACAGGAAAGAACGCTGAGGGACAGGAAATTACAGAGGTTTTTCCGCTGAGCATCACGGTACCTGGCGGCGCGCCGGCCTTACCAGGTGCGCCTGTGAGTGCACATACCCCCCTGCGGATAACGCAGGTACAGGCGGAAGGGCTCAAGCCCGGCGGCACAGGCAACCTGAACGTGACTGTGGACAACACCACCGCCACACAGCGCGTAACCGGGCTTCGCATTACTATGGCGGATGCGTCCGGTGACATTGTGCCCAGCGGGGCGGATACGCTGTACCGCGAGCAGTTGGAGCCAGGCGATACCTGGCAGGCGCAGCTGCCGCTGACGGTGCTGGCAAGCGCCGCGGCCAAACCGCATCCGCTCACCCTGACCCTGCGCTACACCGACATGTCAGGTGCATTGCAGGAGGCGGCTGAGCGCCATACCGTTCTTGTGCAGCATGCTATCGCCCTGAAGGCCGGCATGCCCACGTTTCCGCAGCGGGTGGTGCAGCAAAGCGTCAATGACTATGCCGTGGCGCTGATGAACATGGGTGACGGTACCCTGCGGCATGTGCTGCTTACCTTTGAGGTGCCGGGCTTCGCCCAGGGGCAGAGCGTGCTGGTGGGGGAGATACCCCGCGATGAAAGCCGTACCGCCAAGGCGGCGCTGACGGCGAGTGCGGAGGTCCTGGGCGAGCAAAGCGGCACAGTGCGGGTGGACTATGAGGACGAGTACGGCACGGCGGGCTCCTTCACCATTCCCTTCAGCGCCACGGTGGACAAAAAGCCGCCGCCCCCGGTTTCGCCGGAAGCGGCAGACAAGGAAGCGCAGCCGCCTTTTCCCTGGTTGGCGTGGGGCACAGCAGGGCTGCTGTTGGTGGTGTTGCTGGTTTATGTGGTGGTATCCAGCCGGAAGATTCGCAGGCTGGAGGAAGAAGGGCTGTAACATATCCCTGCGGCGCATGCGCATCGAGCACTGAGCAAGATTACACCACGCTGATTAATTAAAGTTCTTTGGAACGAAGCTGGGGGCGTCTTTCTTGAAAGAAAGACGCCCCCAGCTTCGTTCCCGTTAATCCTCCGGCGCTCGTTACTCCAGCCACTCGGCCTCGACCTGGTGGTTGGTGCGGTACTCGCGGCCAAGCAGGGTGCGCTCGGCGGTTTCGATTTCACCGCGCTGGTTGTCGTAGGGGTCCAGGCGCATGTAGCGGCGCGGGGGCTGGAAGGCGCCCATGTACTGTTGGTTGAACACCGCGCGGTAGGGATCCAGGTGGCCGAAGTAGAAGGCCCTGCGCTCCTCGTTGCCGCCGCGGCGGGCGGCGCCGCCAAAGCTGCAGTCGGCCGGCAGCCAGCCCCAGGTTTCGGTGTAGAACCAGGCCCAGTCGTGGCTGCCCTCGTCGCCGGGCAGGGCGTACAGGCCGCTTTGCCAGCGGGCGGGGATGCCCGCGATGCGGCACAGCGTGATGAACAGCAGCGCCTGCAGGCCGCAGTCGCCCCGCATGTTGAGGGCGGCGTACTCGGCGCCATTTTCAATGAGCAGGTAGCCGCGCACATAGCTGTACAGCACCTTGCCGGTGATGAAGTCATAAAAGCGCTTGGCCTGGCGCACGGGCACGATTTCGTCGCCGATGAGCTCCTTGGCCAGGGCTTTTAGGTAGGGGGTGAAGACGATGTGGGGCGCCCACTCTTCCAGGTCTTCCTTTTGCGGCGGGCGGGCGGTGGGGTACAGCACCCGGTGGCCGGTGTTGCTGAGGGGGTCCACCCAGTGAAGCTTCTGCAGGTAACTGCTGCGGGCGGTGAACGGCGTGTTTTCCGCCATCTTGCGCTCAAAGAAGGCCGTGCGCTGGGGCGCGCTTTCGCGCGCGATGTGCTGGGGCGTGGGCTGAATATCTAGCACGCTGACCTCTAGCTGTTGGGGTGCCGGCGTGGGCAGCGGCATGTGCACCAGGTAGGTTTCGTCAGGGGAAAACGCCTCGTCCTTGATGCGCATGGTGGTGGTCAGGTGCATGCGCACGTCGATGGTGCCCTTTTGGCGCATGCGGTTCATGGCCTCGTCCAGCGCCGGGCGGTGGGGGGACAGGGGCTTGCCCGCGCGCCGGGCAATGTCCGGGTTGGCCTTTAGCAGGCTTGCTACGGTGTCTTCAAAGTACATGCGGGTGCCGTCCACCAGGCGTGTGTCCAGCCAGCCCTCATCGCGCAGGGTGTCCAGGTCGGCGTCGCTAAAGTCCGCGATTTCTTGTTTCATCGCGTCCATCAGCGCTTCGCGCGTGAGGGGATACTCGCGGCGCATGCGGCTGATGAAAAACCGGGCCATCTCCAGGCGCTCGGCCATCATGCGGGGCAGGGCCAGGCCCAGGCGGGTATCAATCATCTTTTCAGCGGTCTGCCAGTCGCCTGCCTGAATGTAGCTGTCGATGTCCTGGGGCAGGGGCATGGATAGGGCTTGCAGGTTCATACGTCACTCCCACTTGGCCAGCAGCTTTAACAGCTGTTCGGCCAGCTTTATTTTCAGGCCATTGGAGTAGCCTTCGGACTCATTGAGCAGCCGGCGCGTGCGGTCGGCGGCGTTGCGCAGCATGGCGTTGGCGGTGCCGGTCTTCACGCGGCGCTCGGCCTGGCGCTTGCGGTCCTTTTTAATCAGTTCGCGCGAGCCCATGGCCTGCACGGCATCGCCGCGCAGGTCCCACACGTCGCCGTTGTAGGGCACTTCCGCGTCAAAGCCCATGTCGTTCAGCAGTTTTGCGAAGTTTTCCGCTACCTCATCCTCACCGTGGGTGACAAACACCCGGGTGGGGCGGGGGTTGATGGCCTGCACCCACTCCAGCAATGTGTTGCGGTCGGCGTGGCCGGAAATGGCGTTGAGCATGCGAATTTGCGCGTGCACCTCGATGTCCTCCTGGAACAGGCGCACATTGCGGGCGCCGTCCAGCAGTTTGCGGCCCATGGTGCCCACGCTCTGGTAGCCCACAAACAGCACCGTGGCTTCCTTCTTCCACAGGTTGTGCTTCAGGTGGTGGCGGATGCGCCCGGCTTCCGCCATGCCGGAGGCGGAGATGATAACGCAGGGCCGCTTTTCAAAGTTGATAGCCTTGCTTTCGTCCGCTGTCAGCGATATTTTCAGGTCCGCAAAGTCTATCGGGTTGATGCCGGCCTGCAGCAGGGCGCGCATTTCATCGTCAAAGTTGTTCTCGTGCACCTGGGTAAAAATCTCCGTGGCTTTAATGGCCAGCGGGCTGTCCAGGTACACGGGGAAACCGTCGTGGCCCTTCACCAGGCCGTGTTCCTTGATGTGGCGCAGGAAGTAGAGAATCTCCTGCGTGCGGCCCACCGCGAAGGAGGGGATGACCACATTGCCGCCCCGGTCCAGGGTGGTTTGCAGTACATCCACCAGGTCGGCGATGTAGTCGGGGCGCTCGCCGTGCAGGCGGTCGCCGTAGGTGCTTTCCATTACCACATAGTCGCCCCGCGTGGGGTAGGCGGGGTCGTTTAAAATGGGCTGCTTGATGTTGCCAATGTCGCCGGAGAAGACCACCGAGCGCTGCTCGCCGCCGTCATTTAGGTCGAGGGTCGCCGTGGCGCTGCCCAACAGATGCCCGGCATCGGTGAAAGTAAGGCGCACATGGTCCATAATCTGGCTGGTTTGCCCGTAGCTGACCGGGCGCATCAGGCTCAGCGTGCCCTGGGCGTCCTCCGTGGTGTAGATGGGGTCGTACAGCGGCTGGCCGGAGCGCTCAGCTTTGCGGTTGCGCCACTCGGCCTCCTGTTCTTGTATGTGGGCGGAATCCAGCAGCATGATGTTGCACAGCTGAATGGTGGCCGGCGTGGCAAAAATGGGCCCGCGGAAGCCGTCCGCGTATAGCTTTGGCAGCATACCGGAGTGGTCGATGTGGGCGTGGGTCAGCACCACGGCGTCCACCAGGCCGGCGGCTATGGGCAGTTCCTGGTTTTCGTAGGTATCACCGCCCTGCTCCATACCGCAGTCGATGAGGATGTTCTTGCCGCCCGTGCGCAGCAGGTAGCGGCTGCCCGTCACCTCGCGGGCGGCTCCCAGAAATTGTAAGTTCATTCAGTCCCTCCTTCATTCGGATGCACTCCGTCACAAACGCTTTGACTCGCTTGTGCTTTTCCGCTTCCGCGTCGCCTCGCTCAATCTACGATGCGCCGCATCGCCTCTTTCACTCCGCTTAGCGGAAACGAAAAATCCCTCAGCGCCTCTGCGCGTTTCTTCCGTCGTTCATCCATGTACTCCGTAGCAGCAATATAACGCATAGGCAAAACGCGCCTTGCGCAATGTCCTATCGGGTTGCCGGCACCGGCGCGGGCTCCTGCCCGGAGGCGTACAGCTGATATAGATTGCTGTACAGGCCGCCTTTGCGCATCAGCTCCTCGTGGGTGCCGTGTTCTTCCAGGCCCTTTTCCGTCAGCACCCAGATGATGTCGGCGCCGCGTATGGTGGTCAGCCGGTGGGCAATGGTCAGCGACGTGCGGCCGCGGCTCAGTGCCTCCAGCGACTGCTGCACCAAACGCTCAGACTCGTTATCCAAAGCGCTCGTCGCCTCATCCAGCAGCAGGATGGGCGGGTCTTTTAAAAATACCCGGGCGATGGAGATGCGCTGCTTTTGCCCGCCGGACAGCTTCACGCCGCGCTCGCCCACATAGGTATGATACCCTTCCGGCAGTTCGCTGATAAAGCCGTGGGCGCCGGCCATTTTGGCGGCCTGCTCCACTTCTTCTTGGCTGGCGCCGGGGCGGCCGTAGGCGATGTTGTCGTACACGGAACCGGAGAACAGGTAGACGTCCTGCTGCACCATGCCGATGTTGCCCCGCAGGCTTTTCAACTTCAGGCCCTTGATGTCCTGGCCGTCCACCAGCACCCGCCCTTCGGTCACATCATAAAACCGGGGGATGAGGTTGCACATGGTGGTTTTGCCGGAGCCGCTGGGGCCAACCAGCGCCACAGACTTGCCCGCCGGCACCACCAGGTTTACGTTCTCCAGCACCGGCTCGCCATTGCCGTCGCTGTAGCGGAACGTGACGTTTTCAAAGCGGATTTCGCCTTTCACGTCCTTCAGTTCCTTGGCGTGGGGGGCGTCCTTAATCTCCAGCGGGGCGCGCATGATTTCCTGGAAGCGCTCAATGCCCGTCATGCCGCGCTGGAACTGCTCGGTGAACTCTACCAACCGGCGGATGGCAGCCAATAGCATGTTGATGTACAGCAGGTAGCTTAAGTAGTCGCCGGCGTCGATTTTCCCGGCGGCCAGATATAAGGCGCCGATGATGACCACCGCGATGTTCATTAACCCATCCAGCATGCGGGTGGTGATGTGGAAGCCCGCCATCACCCGGTACTGGCGTTTTTTCAGCCGCAAAAACTCCTTGTTGCCCTCGCCGAACTTTTCGTTTTCCAGCTCTTCGTTGGCGAAACTCTGCACCACGCGCATGCCAAGCAGGCTGTCTTCTGTCTGCGCGTTGATTTCGCCCAGCTGCCAGCGGCAGTCGGCAAAGGTGCGGCGCAGGTGTTTGTTGAAAAACCAGGTGGCGATACCCAACAGCGGCAGCATCATGAATATCAGCAGCGTCAGCGTCAGGTTGATGGAGGACAGGATGGCGAACGTGGCCGTTATCTTGATAAAGGCGATGAGGAACTCCTCCGGGCAGTGGTGGGAGAACTCCGTCACGTCAAACAGGTCGCTGGTCATGCGGCTCATCAACTGGCCGATTTTGGTGTTGTTAAAAAAGCTGAACGACAACTGCTGCAGGTGGTTAAACAGGTCCGCCCGCATATCGGTCTCTATTTTCGCGCCCATGATGTGCCCGGCGGACTGCATGTAGTAGTACGCCCCCGCGTCCACCACCCGCAACAGCACATAGAAAAGGCCCAGCCGCAGCACAAACTGCGCGGTGAGGCCTGCGATGTTGTCGATGGCTTGGTTGGTAATTTCGCGCACAATCAGCGGAAACACAATCTCGCACGCGGTGGTGAGCATGGCGCAAAACAGGTCCAGCAACAGGATGGGCAGGTATTTTTTGTAGTAAGGAATAAACGCCTTGATGTTTTGCAGCGTGGTGGGCTTCTTAGGCATAGCGCTCCTTCTTTATTTGCTGAACGCCTGCGTTCAGCTTTATTCGGGTTGGTATAGGGTAATGGCGGCAAGCCCGGCTTCGCCTAGGCTTTGCGGCAGGCTGATGACAAACGCGCCTTGCTGGCCGATGGCCAGGTAATAGTACTGCGTGGTGCCGTCCTGGGCGCGCAGCAGGGGATAGCTGTGCAGCGTGTGCCCGGTGGTTTCAAAACTGAGGCCGGCCGGCCGTATCAGCGGCGACGCGCTGGCAGGCCGTACGCCCCGCACCGTCAGGGTGCCATCGGTGGCGTGCAGCAGCCTGGCATAGGCGGCGTGGTAGCGGCTGTCCCGTACCTCGCCTGTTTGCAGGGTATTTGGCAGCGGCAAGGCCATGCCCATGGCTTGCACCAATTGGGCGGGGTCCTGGCTTTGCATGCCGCCAAAGGCTTCAAAGGGTTGTTCTTCCGCTGTGACCAGCCACTCCTCGCGGCCTTTTGTTTCCTCGTCTTCGCGCAGCAGCGCGTACACATAGAAGGCCGCCATCAGCAGCGCCGCCATCACCAGGGCCAGGATGCGCTTGAACATGCCGCTCACCTCAGGGGGTATTCAGCCGCGCAGTCAGTTCCGCCCCAAGCAGGGTGTCCAGTTGCTTCACCTCGCCGCTTACATACCGATAAAACGCTTTGTACACACAGCGGGCCAGCTGCGCTTGCTCCTGTGCCGACAAAAAGGGCGACAGGTAGATGTTGTGTATCATGTCGCTGACGGGGTTGGCCAGGTATTTGTGCAGCATGGTCTTGCTGCCAAGGCCGAACACCCGCGGCGCGTGGGAGGCTTCACCGGCGATGAAGATGCGCATGTACTCGTCGCACAGGCCATCCAGATAACTGGCGAGGAAGGCGTCCGGGTCGGCTGTCATCTTCAGGCAGTTTTGCAGGCGCTTCTCGTCAAACAGCTCGCGGCTCATGCGCTTTTGTTCTTCTTCGGTGTGCTGCTCCGGGTGCTCAAAGGCGTGCAGCAGCCAGCTTTTGATGACGGCATAGTCGGCAGCGCGCTTGTCGCGCTCGTGCAGTTTGCCATGCAGCAGCAGCGCACGCTGTACATCCAGGCTGTCAGGCGCCAGTATTTCTGCCCGCGTCAGGCAGGCATGGGCGTACTTGGGGTCGTCGGTCGTTTTGGCGGCGTGCAACAGGTCCAATACATTCATCCTGTCGTCTACAACAGGCGTTTTCTGCTTCTTAAACCAGGACATGGTTCCTCCTTGCCGGGGCGCCGCTTGGCACCAACCAGCGCCAATATCATAACATACCGGTGCTGGGCTTGCCACTTGCCAAACGCGGGAACAAGGAAAAAACCGTGTAAAATCCAGCCTTCAGCCGTTATGGTACCACCGAATCTCCTGGGTTTGAAGCCGCTCTTTCAGCGACAGGATGTTTTGCTCGATTTGGTCCATCACCGCGAAAAACACTTCGTCAGGCTGGCCCGTTGGGTCATCCAGCCCCCAGTCTTCCCGGTGGCTGCAGGGCAGGTAGGGGCAATGCACATTGCACCCCATGGTGATGAGGATGTCGACTTCCGGCAATTCGTTTAACAGTTTGGGGCGTTGGGTGGCTTCCATGTCAATGTGATAGCGCTGTTTCATCAGCCGTACAGCGTCCTGGTTGATGCGGTCCCGCTGCTCGGTCCCGGCGGAAACGCTCAAAAACACGTCCCCGGCCAGGTGTTTGCCCAGCGCCTCAGCCATCTGGCTGCGGCAGGAATTGTGCACGCACACAAAGGCAACGGTGGGCTTGCGCATGGTATCCCTCCTATGCTTGTTAGGCCCAGTATACCCGAAAGTGTCCCCTGTGTTCCATGGCTTTTGCGCGGAAAACCTGCAGGATGTCACAAAAACGCGCCCTTGCGCGTATAGTAGGTGCAGGATGACAAAGGGAGGGCCACGATGAACCTGGATGAGCAGTTTACCGCCGCGGCGGAAGAACTGAGCCCGACACTATACCGGGTGTGCGTCAGCATCCTTCACCAACCCCAGGATGCGCAGGACGCTGTGCAGGAAACGCTGGTGAAGGCCTGGGCACGGCGGCACACCCTGCGCCAGGATACCATGCGGGCGTACCTGGTGCGCATCGCCGTCAATGAATGCCGCAACATTCAGCGCCGCCGCATGCGGCAAAGCCCGGTGGAGACCCTGCCAGACGAAGGGGTGCCGCCCCAGGAGCGCGACCTGGACCTGCGGCGGCAGATTGACGCCCTGCCCGAAACCCTGCGCCTTCCCATCCTGCTGTACTACATGGAGGGCTGGAGTGACCGGATGATTGCTGCAGCCCTTGGCACAACCGCCGTGGCCGTGCGCAGCCGCTTAAGCCGCGCCCGTAAGAAACTAAAACATATGATTGAACTGGAGCAACCGGAAGGAGAGCGCCATGCAGCAACCCAAAGCGAACCATGAAGCCAAGGCGGCCATTGAGCGCGCCTATCCGCTGCCTGATGGGTTTTTACAGCGCACTCAGCGCACCCTCAGCGCGCTGCAGCAGCAAAAGGAGTTTCCTATCATGAAAAAACGTTTGACCTTCGCGGCGGCTTTGAGCGTGCTGCTGCTTGGTATCACCGGCGCGCTCGCGCTGACCCAGTGGGGTGTGCTGGACTTTTTGTTTCACGGCACCCAGCGGGATGACCTGCAAGCCTACACCCAGAAACTTGACCTGACAAAGACCGTGGATGACGTGCGCCTGACCATCGACAGCGCGTTTTACGACGGCGAAACATTCGCCATGGACTGGACCATAGAAAACACGAACCCGGACCGCCCGGTCTTCCTGCAGGTGGATGCCTTCAGCGTGGGGGAACACCGGCTAAGGACCGACGGCAACGACAGCTTTGACAGCCAATGGCTGCCCGGTGTGTTCGGCCAGGACGGTACGATGCAGGACGGAGAACGCATGACTCTTCCGGTAGAGAAATTGCAGGGAGATACACAGCCCGTGCAAATGCGGGTGGGCATCTACCGGCCGACAAAGCCGCTGTACTGGCTGCCCAGCCAGTACACGGGGGAAGACCTGGACGAAGCGGCGCAGGATGCCCTTCGGCTGGAATACGCGAAGACAGCGCTTGAAAAAATGGCGGAGGGTGCCCTGGTGCTGTGGGACGATACCTTCGCCATCGCCGATGATGAAGCGGAGCACGGTGTGGCGTTCGCCATCGGCGACATCAGGGCCATTTGGCCGGAGGACGCCTATACCGTCACCCATCTGGACGTGTCGTTTGACCTGAATGTGCGCGCCGCCAGGGCGGCGATACAGCCTCTGCCCGCGCAGGACACCTACACCTTTGACATCATGACCACCCGCTATGAACGGGCGCTGCGCACCCCCTCAGGCGTTGCCCTGACGCTGACCGCCAAACCCCTCCCCGGACAGGAGCAAGCCTTTGAAGCCATCATGGAAAAGGGAAGCTGGGAAGCAACGGACGGCGCGGGTGCGGTGATTGAGAAATGGCCGGACGACTTCATGTCCACCGGCTGGACGTTTGAAGACGGCACCTTTGGCCGCCAGGTTACCCTGTCGCTGTCCCTGACCCAGGCGGAGATGCCGGAACAGATTTCCATCAGTTACCTGTCTGAAGGTGGGACGGCTATCGTGAGCCCGGTATCCACATCCCCCTAAGCGGGGCAGGAAGAAGCCCTGGTACATATGAACAACCGCCGCGACACATGCCGCGGCGGTTGTTTTTCGGACTAGTACATGGTTACTGTTCGATGGTGACACGTACCTCGTTCAGGTCCACTTCCAGGGGCTTGTCTTCCGTGGAGTTGGCTTCGAAGTAGCTCTGCAGGGCGTCGCGCATGTAGGTTTTGTTGACAAATACCAGCTGCGTTACATCCGTCGCGGGCTCCTTGTTTTCGTCCAGCACGTTGAACATGGTGTAGCCGTCGCCGCCGCCGGCCAGGAAGCTGTTGATGACCACCTTGTAGCGCGCTGACAGGTCAAGCGGTGTGCCGTCCGGCAGGGTAACAGCGGTCAGCTCGTTGGGCTCGCCGGCCTTGAAGGCGTAGGTGAAGCCGGCCACCTGGGGGAACTTGCCGTTGGTGGCGGGCCAGGCGGAAATGCCGTTTTGCAGGGCGTCCCAAATGGTCTGTCCGCTGGTTTCGACCATCATCATGTTGTTGTCAAAGGGCAGCACCGAGGTGATTTCGCGCAAAGAGACTTCGCCCTCGTCCAGTTTGGCACGGATGCCGCCGCCGTTGACAATAATCATCTGCGCGCCGTCGTCCTTGAAGAAGTCGAGCAGCGCGTCTGCCACCAGGTTGGCGATGGGGCTGGACTGGGTGCGTACCAGTTCGGCCGACCACTCCAGATTGTTTTTGAGGTAGCCAACGGTCTGGTCCATGGCGGCGTCCACCTGTGCGTTGTAGGTGTCAATCAGCGCCTTCATGTCTTCATTTTCCGCGTAGGCTTCGGTGAGGAACAGTTGGTTGACCACCTTGCCGGTCACCTCGCCCTTGAAGCTGACCACATTGATTTGCGTCAGTGCTTCGGCGTGCTTGCCTGGGTTGATGAGGTACTGGTTTTCGCCCAGGATGGTGGGGCGTCCGGCGATGTCGTTGCCGCCGCCGATGGAGATGTCAATGTCCGGGTTGTTCATCACCAGCGCCTTGTTTTTGCTGTGCAGATGCGACAGCGCGATGATGAGGTCGGCCTGCTCTTCGTCCCTCAACTTGCGCACCACTTCCTCGGCCTTGTCCAGGTCCAGGTCAAACTGGGTGTGCTCGGTGTTGGAGTAAAGCGTCGTGGCGGCGCTCAGGTCATCGGTGATGCCAAACACGCCGATGTTCAAGTCGCCCGCCTGCAGCGTGATGTAGTCGCCCAGCTCCGCAGGGTAGGGGCTTTCGGCGTTGTCCGGCTCGTGGCCGTCCTTGTAGCGGGTGTTGGCGGACAGCATGGCGTATTCGGCGTCGCCCGCCAGGCGCAGCAGGTTTTCAAAGCTGTAGTCAAAGTCGTGGTTGCCCAGCACCGTGGCCTTCAGCCCCAGGGCGTTGAGCGCGGCGACCGATACATCGCCGTTGGTGACATTGGCCAGCGTCGTGTTGTAAGGCGAGTCGCCGCCATCCACATAGACGACCCTGTCGGCGCCAAGCTCCGCGGCGCTTTCATTCAGGATGGTTTTGATGCGCGCGGCGGAGCCAATCTGGAAGTTGCCGTCGGCCGCGTTATAGGGCACCCAGTTGCCGTGGATGTCGCTGGTGGCGTAAATGGCCACGATGGCGGTGTCCGCCTTCAGCGCGTCCACCAGTGCCCGAGCGTCTTCCTGGGTCAGGGGGTCTTCGGTCAGCTGCTCCTGGCTGAAGATGCCGCGCTCGATGGCAAGCGCCGTGTGGTCGACCTCCAGGTCCGGGCCGATGTAGCCGCGGGCGAGGGCGTCAAGAAAGTCCTTGTGGGTCAGCGTATCCTTGGGGGCAAAGGTAAGGCCGTCGTCCTTCAGGTCCATGATGCCCGTGTTAATCATGGTTTCGACTTGGTTGTGTTCATCCAATTGCACCGCATCCTTGGCCGCAGGCACCACGTTTTCACTGCGGATGGCGGCGTTGGTGGCGGTATATCCCAGGTTGCGGGGTGTGGTTTCATAGGTGGGCACGTTCAGGGTTCTCACATCTGCCAGCGCAAACAGTTCGTCCAGCAGCACCGCGGCCTGTGCGCGGGTGAGGGGTTCGCCTTCGGCGGCGATGGGCAAGGCGCCCAACACCATCAGCAGGCTCAGGGCCAGGGCAAGCAGTCTTTTCATATGACCTCCTCCACATGTCGAAGTATGGGTACCGCTATAGTATACCCGCTGCGCGGGCGGGTGTCACCAAAACACCGTAAAAGCACCGTAAAGCCGAGGTTAAGGGTCTGCGCTTGACGAAACTAGGGGGCATGACTATAATCGACCTTGTCGCGGATGTCCGCGGCAGGGGTGCTGGCGTCAGCCGGCTGAGATTGGGCACAGCCCGGAACCCTTGAACCTGATCCGGATAATGCCGGCGTAGGAAAGCATCTCACATGCAAGCGCTTTGCTTTCCGGCAGAGCGCTTTTTCCTGCGGATGAACGCCCAGTACCCTGGGCAGAAAGAGGAGGTATCCCCTTCATGACAACCACCGCGAACCGTGCCGGGCGCACCACCAGAATGCTGGT
>CAYFSN010000004.1:2873-48573 GCA_964345845.1 uncultured Christensenella sp. | reverse complement strand
ATCTGAGGCACGACTTGTTCTTCGCGCTCATTATATGTAAGGTACGCCGTTTACTTGACAGTTCGCCTGAGCGCGCTTATGCTCAGCGTGAAACCCAAGATAAACACAGAAAGAGGAACGAAACATGGGCAATATTCTCAACATCATCATCCAGCTGATTTCCGGCGGCGCCGGCGGCGCGGCGGCCGGTAAGGCCGCCCCCAAACTGTCCCTGGGCAAGATGGGCGACATCATCGTCGGCCTGATTGGCGGCATCGGCGGCAGCCAGCTGCTGGGCCTGCTGGGCCTGGGCGGCGGCACAGGCGCCGCGGTGGACTTTGGCAGCATCCTCACCAGCATCCTCAGCGGCGGCATCGGCGGTGGTGCCATCACCGCCATCATCGGCGCGCTGAAGAACATGGCCGGCAAGAAATAAACACAGGTAAACAACAAACAATGGAGCGCCCTTTCCGGGGCGCTCCTGTTTTGTCTGAGTTGCTTTGCGGGCCTTGGCTACACCATGCGCAAGGCCTGGCGAATCAGCCGAACCATACGCAACTGGTCATCCGCATCCGCCATCAACACAAAGTGCAGACCGATGTGGATATACCAGTACCAAAACGCATCCGGCTGATAGGACATGATGCTTTCATAGCCCTGGAGAAAGGCGGCTACCTCCTCCAGCGTATCAAGATACCGCTGTTCCGGGCGCAGAAACACCGCCCAGGCTATATCAAAAGATGGGTTTCCCAGCCCGCACAGTTCAAAATCGAGAATGGCGGACAACTGACCTTCGTGCCATAAGAGGTTGGCGTAGTGAAAATCGCCGTGTACAAAGCAAACAGTGCGGGCAGGCAGCAGATTAGCCTTAACAAACTGCAGGGGCTTATCCAGGCCCAAGGCACGCAGTCGCTCCGGGGGCGGCACGTCAAACACCTTGCGGTGCTGCACGGGGGCAACATCCACTTGCCAGCTGTGCAACCGCGCCAGCGCCGCCCCCTGAAGCGGCAGGTATGCAAGGGATTGCCTGTTCTTGTTGTCACCCACAATGCTGGATAGCCGCATGCCCGGCAAGGCTGCGGTCAGAAGCCACTTAGGGTCTGCTGTTTGGTGGGCGATCACCTGGGGCACCAGCGGCGATGCGAGCGCTGTAAGCACCTCTGCTTCTTTTGGGATGTCAGCACCCGCTTGGCGGGCAACCTTCAAATACGCTTCCACGGAGGCGCCATGAACCCGCCCGGTTACGTGAAAAACATCATTGCCCGCATGGGGATAGCCCAAAACACGCTCCAACACAAACGGCGAGAGGTCAAAGGAAGCGATATCGGCCATGTCCCGCCACTTGGCAGGCGGGTGCCTATGCATTTTTCGCTTCGTTCAGCGCGTCCAGCACCTCGGACAGGCACTCGGCGCGGTGGCCATCGCGGCCGGTGACGGCCTCGGCGTGCATCAGCGCGCTCAGCACGCTTTCTTCCGTGGCGTCCGCCGCCGCGCGAAACAGCACGTCGATGTGTTCTTCGTCTACCTCAGTTATGGTGCGAAAGCCCTTGCCCAGCGTGTGGGGGATTGTGTTTCCGGTGCTGAAGCACACGGCGACCTCGCCGCTGCCGTTGCCGATGTTGCTGCCCGAGCGGCTCAGCCCCGCAATGGCCCGCCGGGCCACGCGCTCACACTGGGCGCCGCTGAGGGGCACATCGGTGGCCAGGACCACAATGACCGACCCCTTTTCCGCGGGCGCCGGCTCCGCCGCGGGTATGCCGCCTGAGGGCGCCGTCCATCCGTCAGCAATGAGCTGTGCTGCGTCTTTCCCCACCGGTTTACCGCCAATGGTCAGGTCATTGAGCGAGCCGTGGTTGCACAGCGACAGCACGCCCAGCGTGAAGGTCTTGCCGTCAATCTCAAACACCCGGGAGCTGGAGCCGATGCCGCCCTTTAGCCCGTAGCTACGCATGCCGCGCCCGGCGCCCACGGCGCCCTCTTCAAAGACCTCAGCGCCGCTACCCAGCGCTTCCAGCACATGCGCCTCCTGCACGTGCAGGCCGCGGATGTCGTTGAGGTAGCCGTCGTTACACTCCAGCACCACAGGGTTCATGGTGCTGGTTTCCCGGCCAACGGTGGGGTTTTCCGCCATCACATGGCGCACCAGCGCTGTGACCGCGGTGCCCACCGACAGCGTGTTGGTCAGCACAATGGGGGTTTCCAGTTGGCCCAGTTCGTCTATCTGCATCAAACCCATGGACTTGCCAAAGCCGTTGAACACCTGGGCGCCCGCCGGCAGCTTTTGCTCAAAGCAGTTGCCTGGCCGGGGAATGATGGCCGTCACGCCCGTCTGCGTCGGTCCGTATTTCAGCGTCACCTGGCCCACCCGCACACCGGGCACGTCGGTCAGCAGGTTGCGGGGGCCGTGCTGCAGGCTGCCCACGCGGATGTTCAGTTTGCCGTCAAGTCCCATGCGTCTTTCTCCTATCCTTCCTGTTGGTCATACTTTGAGGGACCCGCCACCACCACCCGATAGCCGTCTGGGTCGCGCAGCCACACCTCCATGTGCTGGGCATATTGGTTCAGGTACGGCGCCACCTCCGGCGTGACGCCCGCATCGGTGATACGCTGCATTGTGTCCTCGAAGTCCGCCGTTTTAAACCACAGCAGTACGCCCAGGCCCGGTGTGTCGCCGGACTTTAACAGCGCGTCGTGGTTCATGTCCGGCTCCAGGTCGTGCAGCTGCAGCACCAACTTGCCTTCGCTTATCAGCTGCTCGTACTCATCGCCGCCGTGGGCGCTTTGAAAGCCCAGCGTGCGCTCATACCAGTCGGCTGTTTCCCGCACACTCTTCACGGTAATCATGGGTTGCGCGTTCATGCCCTGTACCCGCTTTCCACGTCCACCCGCGCCACATAGGGGGTGCGGTCCTTAAGCGCCCGGATGTTGTGGGCGGCCATTTTGTGAATCAGGTCCAGCGTCAGCGGCAGGTGGAACTGCCCGGATATGTGCGGTGTGATGAACGCGTTTTCCTCTTTCCACAGCGGGTGGTCAGCGGGCAGGGGCTCGGGGTCGGTCACATCCAGGTGCGCCCCCGCCAGGTGACCGGAGCGAAGCGCCGCGACCAAAGCGTCCTGGTCAACGGCGGTGCCGCGCCCCACGTTTAGCAGATAGCTGCCCGGCTTCATCAGCTGCAGCCGGCGCGCGTTCATCAGGCCAATGGTGTGGCGGGTTTCGGGCAGGCTCATGGCCACCACATCCGCCCACGGCAGCAGGCTGTCCAACTCCTCCATGGTGGCGATGCGGCTGACACCTTCGGGCGCCTTGGCCTCCCTGCGGCGAATGCCAACGACCTCGGCGCCAAAGGCGTGGACAAGCCTGGCAAACAGCGTACCGATGTCGCCCATGCCCAGCACCAGCACCTTGCTGTCGCGGATGGAGCGCACATCGCCCCGGTCAATCCACGCTGCGTTGGGCTGGTCGTCCCGGTACTGGTGCAGGCGCTTCATCATCATCAGCAGTGCGCCCACCAGATGCTCGGAGATGGCCGGCCCATAGGCGCCGCTGGCACTGCACAGCACCATGTCCGGCTGCGTGCGGGCCAGGTCCAGGTAGGCTTGCGGTACGCCGGAGGAGTTCAGCTGCAGCAGCTTTACCTGCTTCATGTAGGGGAAAAATTTTTCGGGGATGTTGCCCACCACCACGTCCGCTTCCTCCACCTGCCAGGGCTCCAGGGTTTTTACGCTCTGGCGCACCACCCGGGCTTCCGGCGCGGCAAGCTGAAGCCACTCCAGCTGTTCTTCGCTGGCGCGGACGACCACCAATATGTTCTTGATTTCCATAACGGCCTCCCTATGCTGTGTTTACCTCTATCATACCCGGCGCGCGGGCGTTGTTGCCTAAGTGCTTTGCTTCACGTATAATTCTAACATGTTCACACATCACAGAAAAGCCCGCGCGGCGGTCCGCGCGGTATGCCTGTTGCTTCTATTGCTGTTTGCGCTGCCCGCGCTGGCACAAGCCCCGCAGGATACGCTCACCGTGCGCCTGTTCAAGGCAGGCAAGGCGGACGCCTTTCTCATCCGTACCGGCGGCCAGGTCATCCTGATTGATACCGCCGAGGACGATGACGCCCACAAGGTGCTTGATTACATGGCCGATGAGGGCATCCCGCGCATCGATACCCTGATTATCACCCACTTTGACAAGGGGCACATCGGCGGCGCCGCCGACATCCTGGACGCGGTGCCCGTGGGCCGTGTGCTGATGCCCGACCACATCAAGCAAAGCGGCACCCACACCGCCTTTCAAAAGGCGCTTGCGCGCTCGGACGCGCTGCAGCTGACGCTGAAAGAAGACGCCTACTTCACCGCCGGTGACACGCACTTTGACATCACCGTGGCGCGCGCAAAACACTACCCGGAAGACGAGGACGATGGTTTCTCCCTGGTGACCCGTATCACCCATGGGGGAAACACCTTGCTGTTCACCGGGGATGTACCCGCCAGCCGCATCCGGGAACTGATGGCGCAGGATACCCCCTGGCAGGCGGATTTCCTGCAGGTGCCCGCCCACGGGCGCGACGGCCCCATGACGGAGGCGTTTTTGCGCGCGGTTAGCCCAAGGTACGCGGTCATCACCTGCTCTGACAAGAACCCGCCCGCGCCCGCCGTGCTGGCGGTGCTGGAGAGGCTGAACACCCAGACCTGGTTGACCGTGGATGGACACATCGACCTGGTCAGCGACGGAAAGACCCTCACCATCGACCAATAGGAGGCAACATGAAAGCATTGTTAATCGGCGGCACCGGCACCATCAGCCTGAGCATCGCCCGTGACCTGCTCAAGCGCGGCTGGGACCTCACGGTTCTCAACCGCGGCAGCGCCAAGGCCATGCTGCCGGGCGCCGGCGCCATCGCGGCCGACATGGCGGACGAGGCGGACGTGGCCGCCAAACTGCAGGGCCGGCAGTTTGATGTGGTTTGCCAGTTCATCGCCTATAGGCCGGAAGAGATTGAGCGGGACATCCGGCTGTTCTCCGGCCGCTGCGGGCAGTATATCTTCATCAGCAGCGCGTCGGCCTATCAAAAGCCGCCGCTCAGCCCGCTGGTGACGGAGTCTACGCCGCTGAATAACCCCTGGTGGGCCTACTCCCGCGACAAGGCGGCCTGTGAACAGCGCCTGATGCAGGCCTACCGGGAGCAAAACTTCCCCGTCACCATCGTGCGGCCCAGCCACACCTACAGCTACAACAAGATACCCGTGGCCATCCACGGCAGGCACGGCTCCTGGCAAGTCATCGACCGCATCATGAAAGGCAAGCCCGTGCTCATTCCCGGCGACGGCACCACACTGTGGACGCTGACCTGGTCGGAGGACTTTGCCCAGGGCTTCAACGGCCTGATGGGCAACATCCACGCCATCGGCGAGGCCGTGCACATCACCTCGGACGAGGCGCTCACCTGGAACCAGGCGCACAAGGTGCTGGCAGATGCTTTGAACATGCCGCTGATTCCCTGCCATGTGCCCTCCACATGGCTTTCGCGCGTGCAGGGGGCGGACTGGGCGGGCGGCCTGCTTGGCGACAAGGCCAACTGCGCCTTGTTTGACACCACCAAAATCAAGCGCCTGGTGCCGGGCTTTCATTGCCCCACCCGGTTTGACCAAGGGGCGCGGCTGGCGCTTAAGCACATCCTAAAAGAGCCCGGGCTGCAGCCGGCGGACCCGGACTTTGACGCATTCTGCGACCGCACCGCGGCCATGATGCAGCATACAGCGGCGCAGTTTGAGGAAATGAAGTTGTAACAAGGGCGAAAGCGGCTGAATTTGCCTTGCGAATTGACGCAGCCGTGGGCAAGTGTTACAGTGTATAAGGCACAGCAAAATATTAATAAATGGAGGCAGTTGGCATGAGTTTTCAGGCGGAGCGACTGGCGGATGTACGTTCGGACATCAGGGGGCCTTTATATGTGGAGGCCCTGCGTATGCAGGCAGAAGGGGAGAAGGTGCTGAAACTCAACACCGGCAACCCGGCGTCCTTTGGCCTGGGCATGCCGCCCAGCGTGCGGGACGCCCTGATGAGCAACCCGGACGCCGCGGTGCCCTACTGCGACCTGCGGGGCATGAACGAAGCCAGGGCCGCCATTGTGGACTATCACACCAAAAACGGCGCCCAGGGCGTGACGATGGAGGACGTGTTCATCGGCAACGGCGTCAGCGAAATGGCGTACATGCTGCTAACGGCCTTTGTAAACGCGGGCGACGAGGTGCTGATGCCCACACCTTGCTACACGCTGTGGAGCAACAATGCCCGCCTGCTTGACGCCAAGGCGGTGTTTTACCGGTGCGATGAGCAGTCCGGCTGGTACCCGGATATGCAGGACATCCGCGCGAAAATCACCCCGCGCACCCGCGCCCTGCTGATGATTAACCCCAACAACCCCACCGGCGCCAACTATTCCCGCCAGGCGGTGATGGACCTGCTGCAAATCGCCCGTGAGCATGACCTGCTGGTCATCGCGGACGAAATATACGACCGCCTGCTGATGGACGGCAACGTGCATTACCCCGCCGCGGCGCTGGCGCCCGACCTGCCCATGGTCACGCTGAACGGCCTGAGCAAGTCCCACATGGTGTGCGGCTTCCGCTGCGGGTGGATGGTGCTGACCGGCCCCAAGGAGCGCATGAGCGAGCTGAACGCCTCATTGGTGCAACTGGCCGCTATGCGGCTATGCGGCAACGCCCTGGCGCAGACGGTCATCCCTGCGGCGCTCAACGACCCCTACAGCACCCGGGCACTGCTGTCGCCCGGCGGGCGGCTGTATGAGCAGCGCGAGGTCACCTGCCGCACCCTGCAGGGCGTGGAAGGGGTCAGCTTTGTAAAAAACAACGCGGCGTTTTACCTGTTCCCCAGGCTGGACACCAAGCTGTTTGGCATCGACAACGACAAGCAGTTCTGCATGGACCTGCTGCACGCCACCAAGGTGCTGGTCATCCCCGGTACGGGGTTTGAGTATCCGGACAACGACCACCTGCGCATCGTGATGCTGCCCCAGGTGGAAGTGATGAAGGAGGCCATGGACAAGTTCGTGGCCTACCTGGGCATGCGGGCGAAGCAGCATAGGTAAGCGCTTTTCATAACAAAACCCGCGGTCTTTTTACAAGGCCGCGGGTTTGTTGTGCGCGGGTCAGGGCAGTTTCTCTACCCGGACATACCCGCCGGAGCCTTCCTGGCCGTATATCAGGGAATAGGACGCCCGGCCGGTGTCCGGCATGAAACCAAAGGCTGCGCCGTTTTCGGCGTTGCCGTCCGGACGCTGCACGCTTAACACATACTCGACCGGGTGCCAGTAGGCCTGCCGGTCTTCCGGCGCGGCGGGCACCAGTGCCCAGGTGCCCTCGGAAGTAGGCGCGCCCAGCTCCTCGGGATATATCCGCAGTTCGCCGTCCGGCAAGAAGGCCATGCAGCCCTCTATGCCCCCGCCGCCGTAAAATCGCCACAGCCCCAGCAGCTGTGTGCGTTGCTGCTGCTCGGAGGTCATGTCAACTGGCTGCACGTGCTGGGTTTCCAGGCTGCTCAGCGGCACAAAGCCCCGGGCGGGCTTGCCGTCTACTTGCGTTTCCACATACGCGTAAAAGGGTTTGAGGGTGGAAAGCCATGTGACTTCCGTGCCAGCGGGCAGCATGGTGTGGGAGAACTGGCTTACCAGGGGGTCATCCGTGAAGGGGGCTGCCTGCGCGAGGGTTGCCTTGTGCTCAGCAAAGGCGATGGGGCGCGCGCCGCCCATGGGGGCTGTCATGCCGTCTGGCACGGGCACCCAGCCAACGCGGCTGGTGCGGGTGCTGACCCGGTACTGGCACAGCATCCAGCCGTCCGCTTCGCCGTAGTAGTCCGCGCCCGCCTGCAAGGACACCGCCGCCTTGCCGCTGGCCGCGCGAAATGCGTCGGTTGTTGGCGCCATGTACACAGGCAGTGTGCCCGTGTGCTTGTGGTGCAGCGCGCTGCTGTAGGGAAAGGCGGGCACCGCCGCGTTCAGCGCGTCAGCCAATTGCGTTGCCTCCTCCAGGGTCTTAGGAAATCGCTGCAGGCTGAACTGGCTTAGCAGAATGGGCGTGCGCCATTGGGCGCTGCCGGCGTCTGTTTTGAACATGTAGCCGCCGTCTGTTTGCGTTATGCTCGCGCGCTCCGGCGCCGTCAACTGCGCTGCTTCTAAGTACCAGGTGGGTGTCCAGCCCACCTCCCACGAGAGCCCAAAGGCGTAGCGCCCCTGCTCCTCGCCCTGGGTGTTGAGGATGCTGAGGATAAACCGGTCATCCCCATCCAGCGTGATGTCTGCCCGCACGCCATCCCCCGGCTGGGGCAGGGCGGGGGTGCACTGCGCTTCCACAGCCCAGTATTTACCGTCTCTGCGGGCGATAAACAGTTCGTTGTGATAGCGCGCCTTCATCTCGAACACCGCCAGGTCACCGGGGCGGTTTTTGCGTGTATGCTGGTCCCTGGCGCCGCTGGTGTAGTCCCGGTAGTCCGGGTCAAAGTCAAACAGGCTGACCAGCCCGCCGGGCAGGCCCCAGCTGTTGGCCAGCGCCGGCAGGCAGCACAGCCACAGGGCGGCGGCAACCGCCAGGCACAGTACGCGCTTCATATTGCTTCCTCACTTTGCGGTGTTGCTATCCATATAACGAGGGCGGAGCGCCCATCCTTGCAGGTCGGGGCGTCCTTGCGCTATGATGGCATCAACTTTTGCGATGGTTTGAAGGAGTAAAACGCATGCACAACACATCCGGCCGCATGCCCCTGGTGTTTGTGGGGCACGGCTCGCCCATGAATGCCATTGAGGAGAATGCCTACAGCGCCCATTGGCGGGCGCTGGCCGATACACTGCCCGCACCCCGGGCCATTCTTTGCGTGTCCGCCCACTTTGTGACCCAGGGCACCCAGGTGGTGGGGGTGGAACAACCGGAAACCATCCATGACTTCTGGGGTTTTCCCAAGGCGCTGTACGACATCACCTACCCTGCGCCTGGCGCCCCGGCACTGGCCAGCCGGGTGCAGCAGCTGCTGCCGGACGCGGCCATCACCCAGCGCTGGGGGCTGGACCATGGCGCCTGGAGCGTGCTGCGCCGCATGTGGCCGCAGGCGGACATCCCGGTGGCGCAGCTCAGCGTGGATGTGGGCCTGCCGGGTGACCAGCAGCTGCGAATTGGGCGCCAACTGGCCCCCCTTCGGGATGAAGGCGTGCTCATCCTTGGCAGCGGCAATGTGGCCCACAACCTGCGGCTGATAGACCCCGGCATGACAACACCCTTTGCCTGGGCCCGCGCGTTTGATGAAGCGGTGCGGCAAAGGGTGCTGGAGCGCCGTTACGGCGAACTGGCTAACTATATGGCCTTGCCCGGCGCCAGGGAAAGCGTGCCGACAACCGAGCATTTTGTGCCGCTGCTGTATGTGCTGGGCGCGGCGGATGCGTTGGATACCCCGGAGGCCTTCCTGCCAGAATATGTGTTTGGTAGCCTGTCCATGACGGGCTTTGTACTGCGTTAACCCCGCACCAGCAGGCGTTCCTGCGGCGGCAGTTTCTGCGTCTTTACCTTTTCGGTGGGGGCGGTGATGCCGCCAAATACCATCTGCGCGTGCAGTTCCCAGCTGTCCGGCAGGTTGAACGCGCGCTTAATGGCGTCATCCGCCACCGGGTTATAGTGCTGCAAGTTGGCGCCGATGCCCAGCGCCGCCAGTTGTGTCCACGCGGCGTACTGGTGCATGGCGTTGGTGTGCGCAGAAAACAGCGGCACGTTGTTCGCGAACTTGGGAAAGTCCTGCTCCAGTTTGCGCAATATGGCCCCCTCTTCAAAGAACAGCAGGGTGCCCGCGGCCTTGCGGAAGCCGTCCATCTTTTCCACGGTTTTGGGGTACTGTTCAGGGTCCGTCATCGGCTGGAGGACCTCCTGCACGGTATCCCACATTTTTTTGTGTTCGTCACCCCACAGCAGCACTGGCCGCGCGGTCTGGCTGTCAAAGCCGCTGGGCGTGGTGCGGATGATGTCCAGCACCAGGTTCTGCATATCCTCCCGGCTGATGGGCAGCTGGTCGTTTAAGTGGTATTGGCTGCGGCGCATGTTGGCGCCGCGCTGTATGGTATCCAGGGTCATTGGTTGTTCTCCTTTGTATTTTCATGGGCTTCGATGGCCATCACCTGGTCCACCCGGCGCTGGTGGCGCCCGCCCTCAAACTGACCGGTGAGGAATGTGCGCACGATGAGCTGCGCGGCGCCCTTGCCCACCACACGCGCGCCAAAGGAAACCATGTTGGCGTCGTTGTGCAGGCGCGCCATCAGCGCGGAATAAGGCTCTGACACCGTAGCGCAGCGGATGCCCCGCACCTTGTTGGCGGCCAGGCCAATGCCGATGCCGGTACCGCAGATGACAATGCCCCGCTCACACACCCCATCGGCCACCAGGCGCGCTGCGGCCTCGCCCGGCACGGGGTAGTCGCAGCTGTCGCCGCTGTTTGTGCCCACGTCCTGGTACGAAAGGCCCAGTTCATTCAGCACCTCGATGACGGCTTCCTTCAGTTCAAGGCCGGCGTGGTCGTTTCCAATAGCAATCATGTCGTTCCTCCCCCTGTGGTTATCGCATCCCATTGTAGATAGCGCGCCCCGCAAATGCAACACGCGCACTAACCTCACTGCTGCGTTTGCGGGCCAAACTGCTCTTCCAGTATGCGCAGGCGTTCCTCGTGGCTGACCACCCGGTGCATCTGGTGCAGCAGCCATACATAGCCAAAGGGATCCTTGAACATGGCGTTGGAAATGCCCATCGCCTCCATGCGGTTGACAGGCTGTATCGCGCTGCATCCGGCGTCCATGGCGTTTTGATACACGGCTTCAATGTCCGGCACCATCACATTCAGCCACATGGGCTGGGGCTGTCCCTCTCTGGGGGCCAGCAGCTGGTAGTCCGGGTTTTCGTCCATCAGGTGAATGCGCGTGCCGTACAGCGAGAACACCACCTCATTGGTGCCAACGGGAAAGCGGTTTACCTCCAGCCGCTCCACCTCAAAGACGCGCTCATACAGTTCAAGCGCCTCCAGGCTGTCTTTCACCACAAAATCAACTTCTACACCGGTCATTTGCTTTCTCCCTTCTTGCCCGGGTTGGTGGGCACCCGCCAGAAGGCCTTGTGGTCCTTCTTGTCTTCAATGTTGAAGGCCACCATGTCCTTCAGCAGTGTATAGTCCACCTCCTGGTTCCAGCGGATGCGCATCAGCATGGCGGTGGCGCTGTAGCCGGCTTGGTTGATGCGCTCACTGAAGCGCTCCAATGTCACCGTTTCCGGGGCGACGGCCAGGTGCTGCTTGGCCAGGCTGAAGGCGATGATGAACGTGCCATGGTCGGTAAACATGGGCTGATTCCAGGCGATGCGCCGCTCCAACTGGGGAAAGGTATCGTTTACAAACTGCAGCACCTCCTGGGTGCGCTGCCGCTGTTTGGGGTCCTCAATGGCGTTTAGAAAATCCGCAAATTCTTTCATGTGCTCCTCCCGTGGGCAATCGTGCCCGCTACTATATACCCGTCTTAACCAATGTTTGATTTTTCTTCGTAACTTCAGATTACCTGCCACTGTAGGTTACTTGGAGGGTAGCATGCCATTTTGTCAGAAACAGAAAAGATGATATACTTTGGGGGACAAAACGCTGACGAAATAGGGAGGCATGCATGCAGGTACCAAAGTTTTTTGACTTCTTTCATCCGGCTCTCTTAGCCCTTGATGGAAAAGGTGTTCAAACTGTATCCGAAGTCCGCGCGTCCGTTGCACGAAGCATGCAACTTTCGCAGGAAGCCAGGGAAATCCGCCTTCCAAGCGGTTCACAGACTACATACGCAAATCGAGTGAATTGGGCGCTTTCCTATCTAAAGAAGGCGGGCCTGGTTGACAATCCGTCCAGAGGAAAGTATCAACTGACCGCAGCCGGCAAAGCCGCGCTGGCCGAAGTTGGGGATAGAATAGACCTAAACTACCTGGAAAGGTTTCAAGGCTTTCGTGATTTCCGGTATGGGAGTTCTGTGTCCCCCAATGAGTTAGTTGCCACCGAAATGGAGGATGAAGCAGTTGAGAAAACGCCTGAAGAAGCGATAGAAATTGCCTATAGAAAGATTAACAGTTCCTTGGCTGACGAAATCCTGGACGCCATCATGGAACAAACACCTGCGTTTTTTGAAAGACTTGTGGTTTCCCTGCTGATAAAAATGGGATATGGTGGCGCCTTCGAAGATGCAGGGTTGGTTGTTGGGCGAACTAACGACGAAGGCATCGATGGGATCATCAGGGAGGACAAACTGGGATTTAGTAGCATATACATTCAGGCTAAACGATGGGAACCATCTAGAACCATTGGGCGTGCGGAGGTTCAAACTTTCGTTGGAGCACTTGCAGGTCAACTGGGTGCGCAGAAGGGTTTGTTTATCACTACTGCGCAGTTTACAAGGCATGCGATTGACTACGCAGAGAAACGCGCTGCAGGTGTTACAGTAGTATTGGTCGATGGAAAAATGTTAGCGCAACTCATGATAGAGAATGAGATTGGCGTTACACCTACCAAAACTTATACCATTAGGAGGTTGGATAACGACTACTTTACAGAAGATGGGGAGTAGCGGACCGATTGGTGTCTTTCAAAGCGAAAGGGGATGGCAGTTACAACTGGCCATCCCCTTTCGCACTGCGTACTACGCCGGCAGTTCAATGCCCGCTTCCGCCGCCGCTTCCTGCAGCGCGTCCAGCGCCTGGATGATTTCGTCCTTGTGGTGGTTGGTAATCACGCAAAAGCGCAGCCGGGCCTTGCCGCGGGGCACCGCGGGGTACACCGCCGGCGGTACGAACACGCCCTTGTGGCGCAGCATGTTGCTAAGCAGGAAGGCGTCCTCGTCCTTGCCCACCATTATGGGGATGATGGCCGTGTGCCCGGCCAGGCAGGTGTTAAACCCGCGCTTGTGGGCCTCGGTGACAAAGGTGTTGATGTTGTTTTCCATGTTGGTCATGATGCTGGGGTCTTCCTGCATCAGCTGCACCGCCTTTAAGGTGGCAGCGGCCAGCGGCGGCGAAATGCCCACAGAGAACACAAAGCCCGGCAGGTTGTAGCGCAGGTACTCAATCATGGCCCTGGAGCCCGCCAGGTACCCGCCGCAGGTGCCCAGCCCTTTGGACAGTGTGCCCATCTTGATGTCGATGTCGCCGGGCTGAAGGCCAAAGTACTCGTCCACACCGCCGCCGGTTTTTCCGATGACGCACGCGGAGTGCGCTTCGTCTACCATGAGGAAGCAGCCGTACTTTTTCTTCAGCTTCACAAACTCCGGCACCGGGGCGATGTCGCCGTCCATGGAGTAGGCGCCTTCAATGATGATGAGCACCTTGGCAAACTTGTCGCGCTGGTTTTTCAGGATGCTCTCCAGCGCCTGGGCGTCGTTGTGGGGGAAGGGTTTGACGGTGGCCTCGCTCAGCCGGCAGCCCTGGTCCACCGAGTTGTGGGCCAGCGCGTCGTACAAAATCAGGTCGTCTTTGCCGCAGAAGTTGCCCACAAACGTCACATTGGTGGAGTGGCCGCCCACCAGCACCAGGGCGTCTTCCGTGCGCTTCCACTTGGCCAGTTCGCGCTCCAACTCCTGGTACAGGCTTTTTTCGCCCGCAAGCAGTCGGCTGCCGGAGGCGGAGGTGCCGTACTTGTCCACAGCGTCCTTGGCAGCCTGTTGTACCTCCGGCCGGCCGGACATGCCGGCGTAGTTATAGCTGCCGAAGTTCAGCACCTTCTGGCCGTCCATCATGCTGACATTGCTCAGCGTGCTGTCGTGGCGCACGAAATAGGGGTTCTCCATGCCGCTGCCCAGCAGCGCCTGCTGGCGCAGGGAAAACTCCTGGTACTCCGGGCTCTGGGTGAAGTCGCTGATGGGGGCCACAGCGCCCGCCTTGCGCTCCTCCTGCTTTTTTTCACCGCTGCCGCCGCCCAGCTTGTCTTCCAGCAGGCGGCTTAGGTCGTTCACCGTGGTGCACTGGCCGTACTCTTCCACGGGAATCAGCACGCCAAACAGCTCTTCCACCTTCAGTGACAGGCTTAACACCTGCAGGCTGTCGCCGCCCAGGTCGTTGATAAAGTGGGCATCGTCGCCAATGTCCTGGGGTGAAGCCTGCAGCGTTTCCGCGTATACCCGCCGCACCTTCTGGCGGATTTCGTCCGCGGCCAGGTGCTGGGGTGCCGCTTCTTCGTTCACGATGGGGGTGGTCTCCGTCATGGGCCCGGCGCCTGTTTTCAGGTCCAGGTCGCGGTAGGCCATCTTGCGGTTCTCCAGCATGTCCTTGAGCGCCAAGCGCTTTACCTTGATGTTGTTGGCGGTCTGGAAGCGGTCCGGCGTGGCCAGCACGCGGGTCACCTTTTTCAGAACCGGCAGTTTGTTGTTCAGCTGCACCACCTGGCGCATCAGCTGGGTGAGGAACTCGTCGTCCCGGTAGCGCTCGCCCACCGACATCACCAGCGTGATGTCTTCATAGTTGGTCGCTTTGTGGCGGCGGGTCAGCCGGGCGGCGGTGGAGGCCGTGCTGCTCTTGATGCCCAGCACGCAGAACTGGTCCACGCCCTCCAGCGCGCCAAAGGTGTCTTCCAGCTCGTCCGGATAGACGTTCTCGCCGGATTCATTGATGATGACGTCCTTGCTGCGGCCCTCCACGTACATGCGGCTGCCTTTTTCCAGGCGCACAATGTCGCCGGTGGGGTACCAGCCTTCGCTGTCCACAGCGGGGCCGATGAGCATGCCGTCCTGCAGGCGGCCGGTGTGCAGGGTCTTGCCGCGGATGAACATCTCGCCGAAGTTGGAGCGTTTGCCGTCCGACTGTACGCGGTACTCAGCGCTCGTCAGCGGCCGGCCGACCGAGCCCGATATACGGGTCTTTAAGTGCATGCTGGTTTCCACCGAGGTCACGGCGGTTTCCGTCATGCCAAAGCCGCAAACGGTGAAGTAACCCAGCGCGCTCACCGTGCGCATGTGCTCCTCCGGCGTATGGCTGCCGCCCAGGATAATGCACTTGACGTCCGGCCCCAGAATCTGGCTGACGACGTCCTTAAACAGCACATTGCGGGCAAAGTCCATGCCGAAGGTGGGGTTGATGCGCTGTAGCAGCAGGCTCAGCCCGCGGGCGAACTTGAACAGCGCCCGCTTCTTTGCGCCTTCTTTGGCGACCTTTTTGTTCAGCGACACCGACAGCGAGTTGGCCAGCAGCGGCACCGTGCACAGGAAGGTGATTTTGAACCGCCGCGCTGTGCCCAGGATGGTCTCCGGCGCGCGGTCCTTCATAAATACGGTTTCGTAGCCGATGAAGTTGGACCACAGCAGGTTCACCATGAACCCAAATACGTGGTGATAGGGTAAAAAGGCCAGCGAGCGCTCGTTTTCGCCGCTGACAATGCGCGTGTTTAAGCTATGCAGCAGTTCGCTGTTGAGCACCTGGTGGCAGATGGCCTCTTCGTCGTACACAAAGATGCGGCTGGTGTCGGTGGTGCCGCTGGTGCACAGCGCCACCTGGGAGGCCCAGCGCGGCTCAAAGCCCTCTTGAGGCTTCGCGGCAAACAGGTCGGCGTGCAGCACCTGGACGAGGTCTTCGGGCAGGGCGCGCTTGTGCCGGGTCACCAGCGCGCAGGCGCCGGCCTGCTGCATCATGTAGGCGGTCATATCGTCCGGCAGGTTGACATCCAGCAATATGGCCTGATAGCCCGCCGCCATCAGCCCCCAGAACGTGGGAAACCACTGGGGGGAGGTTTCCATCTGGATGGCGACATAGCGGCCGCGGTTATTTGCACCAATGGCGTCTGTCAGATACGCCGCGCACGCCATGGTCTGCGCCCGGTAATCGCCAAAGGTGAGGGAGCGTTCTTCGTCGCCCTCCAGCCAGCGGGCGGCCACCAAGTCCTGCTCGCTTGTGGTGATGTCATACAATGTCCGCATGCTCATGTCCTGGCGCAGCGCCTGGGAGCGAGCGGAAATATCAATCAGAGCCAATGAAAGCCTCCTTGTGGGGTGATACTGGTTAGGGGTTAGGGGTTAGGGGTTAGGGGTTAGGGGTTAGGGGTTAGGAGTTAGGAGTTAGGAGTTAGGAGTTAGGGGTTTTCCCGCAGTAATATAAGGAAAGTAGTTTGATGAAGATATTGCTCGGCAGCAGGTCATGCAGCACAATGGCCAGGGTTTCGGGCAGCTGGGTTACCCGCAGCCGAAGCGGCATGCGCCGGCGGTTCATGGCCTGGGCCACCTTGCGCCCGCACCTGGCAGGGCTGGCGCCGTTGGCCTCGTCGCGCGTGATGCGGCCGATGGCCTTTTCCCGGGCGGCATCATAGCAGGTGCTGCGCTTCTCGGTACGGCGGCGGTACTGCAGCTGGCCGCCCTGGTGGTCGCCCGGCTCCACAATCATCACTTGAATGCCGCAGGGCTTTGTTTCCATGGCCAGCGCTTCGCTGTAGCCCTCCACCGCGTGCTTGCTGGCGGTGTAGGCCGCCTGAAACGGCGTGGCCAGCAGGCCGTTGACGCTGGAAAAGTTGACGATGCGGCCAGCGCCGTTTTGCCGCATCAGCGGCAGCGCCCGCTGTGTCATGCGCACGGCACCCAGAAAGTTGGTGTCCATCACGTCCAGGGCCTCCTGGGCGCTCAGGTCTTCACAGGCGCCCAGCAGCAGCACACCGGCGGCATTGACCAGGGCATCAGGCGGGCCGTACAGCCGCGTGGCTTCCTCCGCGAAGGCGTCTACGCTGTGCTCGTCCCGCACGTCCAGCTTCAGCTGGTGGATGGTGCCGTCCTTGCCGCCTTCAAAGCCGCGGGCGCCGCCCACCACCTGCCATCCTGAGGACGCAAGCGCCTGCGCCGTGTGCAAGCCCAGCCCGCTGGACGCGCCAGTGACCCAAACCACCTGCATGCGCAACGCCTCCTTCCACAGAATATCGGACATTTTAGCCCATTCTGTCCAATCAATCAAGTAAAATAATTAAACTAACTAAGTAATTTTGGGCACATGGATTTTCCCGTCAAATACTGGCCTGGACGGACATCAAAGGGGCACTTTTGCTGATTGCTATTGACAGGATATGTTAATCCCGATTATATTACTCTGGATTAACAGACGGGGAGGCGCTATGACGCTGGACAGATTGCCGCTTCATCAGGACGCGGTCATTGTAAAAGTAGGGGGCACCGGGCCGCTTCGGCTGCGGCTGCTGGACATGGGGCTGATACCCGGCACACAGCTGCGGGTGCACAAAACCGCCCCCATGGGCGACCCCCTGGAGATGACATTGCGGGGCTACTCGCTGACGCTTCGTCTGGACGACGCCCGCAGCGTGGAGGTAAGGCCGCTATGAGCCAGAATAGACAGCGCCGCCGCGTGCGCGGCGGCATGGACGGCGGCGGGCGCGAGTTGGTGTTCGCCCTGGCCGGCAACCAGAACAGCGGCAAGACCACCCTGTTTAACCAGTTAACCGGCGCACGCCAGCACGTGGGCAACTTTCCCGGCGTCACGGTGGACTCAAAGGCCGGCATTGTGCGCGGGCAAAAGGGCATGCGGGTGGTGGACCTGCCCGGCATCTACTCCATCCGCCCCTATTCGGCGGAGGAGCGGCTGACCCGCGACTTTATCCTCAACCAGCAGCCGGACGCGCTGATCAACATTGTGGACGCCACCAACATTGAGCGCAACCTGTACCTGACGCTGCAATTGCTTGAGATGCGCATCCCCACGGTGCTGGCCCTGAATATGATGGACGAGCTGCACAAAAACGGCGGCAGCGTGGACATCCAAAAGATGTCAGCGGGGTTGGGCATTCCGGTGGTGGCGATTTCCGCCAGCAAAAACCAGGGCATTGAAGAACTGGTGCACCAGGCCCGCCGCGTAGCGGAGGAAAACCAGCTGCCCGGGCGGCAGGACTTTTGCGGCCCGGGGCCGGTGCATCGCTGCATCCACGCGGTCAGCCACGTCATTGAAGACCACGCCGACCAGCAGGGCATCCCGCGGCGCTTTGCCGCCACCAAGCTCATCGAAGGAGAGCCCGCCCTCAGCCGCCAGTTGGACCTGGACGCCAATGAACTGGACCTGATTGAGCACAGCGTGGTGGAGATGGAGCGCGACAGCGGCATGGAGCGCAACGAGGCCCTGGCGGACATGCGCTATGCCTTCATCCAGCAGCTGGTGGCGGATGCCGTCAACAAGGGCGGCGAAAGCAAGGAGCGCCAGCGCAGCGTCAGCATCGACCGGGTGCTGACGGGCAAGTACACAGCCATCCCCATCTTCCTGGCGGTGATGCTGGCCATCTTCTACCTCACCTTTAACGTCATCGGCGCCTGGATGTCCGACTGGCTGGCCCAGGGCATCGACTGGCTGGCCGCCGTCACCGACCAGGCGCTGGTCAGTTTCCAGATTAACCCGGTGGTGCGCTCGCTGATTATTGACGGCGTGTTCGCGGGTGTGGGCAGTGTGCTCAGCTTCCTGCCGCTGATTGTGGTGCTGTTTTTCTTCCTGTCGGTGCTGGAGGATACGGGCTACATGGCTCGCATCGCCTTTGTGATGGACAAGGCGCTCAGGCGCATTGGGCTGAGCGGCCGCAGCATCGTGCCCATGCTGATTGGCTTTGGCTGTACGGTGCCGGCCATTCTGGCCACGCGCACGCTGTCCAGCAAGCGCGACCGCCGCATGACCATTTTGCTGACACCATTCATGAGCTGCTCGGCGAAGATTCCCATCTACGCGGTGTTCGCGGCGGCCTTGTTTGGCGGCAACAGCGCGCTGGTGATGCTGCTGCTGTACGCACTGGGCATCGCGCTGGGGGTGGGGCTGGCCCACCTGGGCAACCGCACCGCCTTTAAGGGTACCTCGGCGCCGTTCATCATGGAGCTGCCCAACTACCGCTTTCCGTCGCTGAAGTCCGTGGCCATTCTGCTGTGGGAAAAGGCGCGGGACTTCATCACCCGGGCGTTCACCATCATCTTCCTGGCCACGCTGGTGGTGTGGTTCTTGCAGACCTTCGATGTGCGCCTCAACCCGGTGGACGACAGTGCCCAAAGCCTGCTGGCTGGCCTGGGCCGCCTGCTGACCCCGCTGTTTCACCCCCTGGGCATCACCGATTGGCGCCTGACCACGGCGCTGGTCAGTGGCCTTACCGCAAAGGAAGCGGTGGTGAGCACGCTGGGCGTGCTGATGCAGGTGAACATGGCGGAACTGCCAAACGCCCTGGCACAGCTGTTCACCCCGGTGAGCGCCGCCAGCTACCTGACCTTTGTACTGCTGTATACCCCGTGCTTTGCCAGCATCGCCGCCATGCGAAAAGAACTGGAGAGCGGCTGGATGACCTGGCTGGCCGTCATTGGCCAGTGTGTGTTCGCCTGGCTGGCGGCCTGGGTGGTGTATATGCTGGGCAACTTGATTTTCTGACCGGAACCATGAAAGGAAACACCAATGCGTTGGGTTGATTGGGTCGCCATTGGGCTGATTGCCTTGCTGGCGCTGCGCGCGGTGATGCGTGCCCGCAAACTGAACAAGCAGGGCTGTGGCGCAGGCGGCTGTGCCGGGTGCCAAATGCAGGGCACCTGCACCCTGCCGGAAAAGCAGCCGGAGGCGCCGAAAGCCGAATAGAGATACGAAGCAGAACGGGAGCCGACATCAGTCAGCTCCCGTTTTGCTGTGCCGGTTTATTCCCCGATGGCGTTAAACATCTTTAGCAGGGTGGCTCACCGTCACCACCCAGTCATCCTTCAGCCAGGTGCTGTCGGGGCCATCCCGCAGCCACTCGCCGTCCCGTGTTACCTCCCAGTTGTTGATGCGAAGCTGGATGGTGTAGGCATTGTCGGTGTTCACATTGGGTATCTGGAAGTGGTACAGCAGGCTGCCGTCCGGGCTGCTGCTGTAACTGTACATGATTTCATAGCCCTCCTGCAGCTCGCCATCAAGGAGAACACCGCGCGGCACAGCCTTGGCCAGAATGATTTTCGCGTTGCTGCGGTTGGCCAGTTCCAGGTAGCTGGCGGTGCCCTCGGGCGCAATTTCACCCAAGTGGCGGTTATATCCCGGGAACATGCTCAGCTCGGTATCTTCGGGTATCAGCACAATGTTGCTTCCGGCTGTCGGGGTGATGCGAACCGTACCATACAGGCTGTTTTCCTGGTAGGAGTAGGGCGTCGCTTGTTCCGTTGCTTCACCAACATGGATGACCTCCAGCCATTCATACTGCACCTGACCCAGCACATGGGTCTGGCGCACCGGCATGAGGGTGCCGCTTTTGAGTTCATTGGCCCAGTCATCGCCATACATGCCGGATATCCAGCCGATGGTGGCCGGCCATGCGACGGCAATGGCCGTCCCCAGCAAGGCCACCAGCGCAAAGGCAATGATGAGGGTACGAACCCTGACCTTTCGGCGGGGCTGGGCCTGAGCTAGCCGGATAATTTGCTGGAGTTGGTTTTCTGTGACCGTAACCCCTTGCAGGCGGCGGTCTACAGCGGTTTTCAGGTTCTGCTTATTCGCCATGAAACCACCCCTCCAATGCAACCTTTAGTACGCCGTGCGCCTTGGTGAGCCGCTTGTACACCGTGGGCACGCTGATGGACAGCGCCTGCGCGGTCTGGACGGCGGAAAATTCGCAGTAATATACCAGCAGCACCGTTTCCCGCAGTTTCACCGGCAGGGCCAGCACACTGCGTATCAAAGTATCGTCTGCTTCCACGGGCGGCACGGACGGCTCCGGCAAGTCTTCCAGGCGGATGCTTCTGTTTACCCGCCGGTGCCAGGCGGAGCGATGCACGTCGCGGCAGGTGTTGATGGCAATGCGCGTAAGCCAGGTGTATGCGCTGCTTTTTCCCTGAAACCGCCCATAGGCGCGGTACGCTTTCAGGAAAGTATCCTGCATGGCATCCTCCGCCAGCTGATAATCCTGCAGGTACAGCAAACACAGCCGCAGGATGCTGTCCGCGTGCCGGCGCATCAGCTCTTCAAAGGTGCCCTCTGCTGTCTGCGCGATGGTCTGTCCGGTTGCCTGAAGCTGGTTCACCAACACCTCCTGCCTATTAGACGAGGGATGGCCCCCTTTTTATCACTTTGCCGCATTCGCCCGAAACAGCAAAACCGTCAGTGCCCCATTTTGCGGCAGCACCTGCACGCGCAGCGCGTAGGGCAGCAGGCTTGAGAAAGCCAGGTCGCCGTATAAGCCGACGGAGGCATCGAAGTATTGGGGAATGTAGTCCACACCCCGCTCCCGGTGCACTTTCCACTGGTCCATGTGCAACGGCAGCCCCAGCGCCGCGTTGTACAGCGTGGTGGACACCTGACACACCCCGCCGCCGTAGCCCTTGCCGTCACCGCCAATGTTGGGGCCCAGCAGGTACCCTTGGCCCTTGGTATAAGGCCCGCACAGGCTGTTAAAGGACAGGGCTTCGCCGGGCGCCAACACCGCGCCATCCAACCGCTGCGCCGCCAGTTCGATGTTGTTCGCGCGGTTGCCGGCCAGCAGGCCGCCGGAGCTGTCGTTGTAGAAAGTGGTGAAGGCATACAGCATGTCCCCGGGGTGGGCTTGTTGCCAGGGCACAAACGGGGTAAAGGTAAGCCCTTCAGCAGATAGGGTGGCGGTGTCCCGCATCATGTGGACACGGGCTAACCCGCCGTCAAACTGGTTTACTGCCACCACATCACCGGGGGAAAGCATGTTGCCGTCATAGCCCGGCACAGACACCATCACAGCCTTGTTCTCCTGCACGACCCCTGCCTGGTGCAGCATACCCGGCACCTGGTCATCCATGGGGTTGTGCGCCCTAAACCGGGACAGCCAGGCCGTTTTGGCGTAGCCCGCGCGCCCCTCCACCGTGACGCTGCTCCATTCTTCGCCCACCTCCTGCACCTGCACCTTGCTTCCCCGGTTCACGCGCTTCATCCGGCGGGCGTTGTCCCGCGGCTGTCCGCGCAGCTGAAAGTCCACCGAGGCAGCGGCCTCAAACCGCGCCCCTTCAGCAGCTGCGGCGAAAGCAGCCAGGCATAGCAACACCACTGTCAGCACAACCAATATTTGTCTCATCGGCATATCCTCCTGGGTATTAGACGCCCCGGAAGCTGAAATCTATACAAACACAAGTTTTTTTCTGCAAACTGATGCCGACAGCAAAGAACAGGGGCTGCCCAAACGGCAACCCCTGATTACGACATCACTGATATTGAGGGAACAGGCTTATGTCTTCACTGGGGCGCTATTCGCTCTTGATGAACCCCACGCCCACCACGCCCGGGCCTACGTGGGTGCCGATGACGGCGCCCAGGTCGCTGCGGTAGATGGGGGTGTCGCCCAGGGTGGGCTTGAAGTACTCAATGGCGGTTTCCATCAGCGGCACGGCGACGGAGTTGCCAAAGGACACCCCGTAGCTTAGGTCCGGCTTTGCTTCCATGAAGTGGTCGTACAGCGCTTTGACGACCTTGCGGTCGCCGCGTATTTTGGCGATGTTGTGCACCACGCCGCCATCCACCACCACCAGGGGCTTGATGCCAAGCAGCTCGCCGATGAGGGCGGCGCTGCCGGACAGCCGGCCGCCCATTTTCAGGTACTTCAGCGTGTCCACCACCGCGTACAGCCGCACACGGGGGGCCAGGGCCTGCAGGTCCTCCGCGATTTCCCTGGCGGTCATCTTGCCCTGGTCGCGCAGCATCACGGCGCGGTGCAGCAGCAGCTGTGTGCCAAAGGAGCCGCTCATGGAGTCCACCACGTGCACGCGCTCAGGGTCTGTACTCTGGGCGGCGCTGACAGCGGACTGATAGGTGGCGCTTAACTTGAAGGCAATGGTGATGACCACGATGTCATCCCCCCGCTCCAGGATGGGGCGGTAGGCGGCTTCAAACTCGCCCGGCGGCACCTGGGAGGTGGTGGGCAGGCTTTTCGCCTGGCGCAGTTTCACGTAGAAGCTTTTGCTGTCCAGGTCAATGCCGTCGCGGAAACTGTCCTGCTCAAAGTGTATGGTCAGCGGCAGGGCCATAATGTTTAACTTGTTCAGCTCCTCATGGGTCATGTCGCAGGTGCTGTCGGTGATCAGTTGTATCATGCGTCGCTCGCTCCTTCTATCTCGAAAAATTGGGAAACGCTGTTGAGTGCGCTGGCTAGTACCCGGGCTTCTTCTTCGCTCAGGCGGCCGAGGATGCCATCCACCAGGTGGCGGTGCACCCCTTGGTGGTCCAGGTCCGCTGTGCGGCCCTTGTCTGTCAGGCACAGGGATACCTGCCGCCGGTCACTCTCCTGGCGTGCCCGCAGCACATAGCCCTTTTTTTCCAGCACGTTGACCGCCGCCGTCAATGAGCCCGGCGTGATGTTCAGCGCCCCCGCGATGCTCCGGGCGTTGTTGCTGCCGGTGCGCTCGGCGTTGGCGATGGCTTCGATGACGTGCATTTCTGAGATGGACAGGTCATCGTACCCGGCCTGGCGCAGCAGGCGCTCCTCCGCGCGCAGGACATGGTGGAACACATCCACCATGAAACGGTTCAGCTGCTCGTGGGTCTGGGGCATCGGGCGGTTCTCCTTGCGCGGTCATTTTGAAATTCAAATCATTTGAACTTCAAAGGAAGTATACCCACTTACAGACGCTTGTCAAGGGTTTTTGCGTTTATTTCCCGTTTTTCATGGCCGTTCATCAGGGCCTGCAGCCGCTGAACGCCCCGGCTGCGCAGGCGGTACACATGTCGCGGGGTGAAGTGGAGGATGTCGGCGGCTTTGTCCACGGTGAAGCCGGAGATGTAGGTCAGCTTCAGCACGTCGCGCTCCTCCTGCGCCGGCAGCCGGTCGATGAGCCGGCACAGGCTGGCCCGGCGCTTGTCTAAATCGCGGAACAGGCTTTCGATGTCCTTGGCCAGCGCCCGCGCCTGCTTGAGGCACTGCTGGGCCTTTTGCGGCTGCGATTTCCGGGCGCGGTCCCGCAGGGCGGCCTGGGTGCGCAGCATGGTGTTTAGCTGCCGGTTGCTTTGTTGAATGGATGATAACAGGTCCTGGGCTGTCAATGGGCATGCTCCTCCGGGGTGTCTGGTCGGCACAGGCGGCGCAGCCGCGCCAGTTCTTCGGGGAATACGGGGGCTGCGCCGCGCAGTTTTTTGTTCAGCGCGCTGACGCTGAGGTACAGCGCCCGGGCGGTCTGCTGCCGGGTGATGCCCTTGAGTGCCAGCCCCGCCAGCAGGTGTTGCAGTTCGTGGTTCGTTGCCATCACGACCTCCTTAACGAGAACAAATGTTCCCTTGGTGGGTGTCAGTATAGGCGCGCGGGCGGATGCGTGTCAACAACGCGCACGCGCATGGAGCGCAAATTTCGTTTTCGCCCGCCGGGCGAAAAAAACGGGAACGGGGGATATTGTCTTCATTTTGACGCCCTCACGGCGCCGTGCTATGATGCCCGTGAAGAAAGACGAACGGAGGCACACATGAGCACCAACAGCAACGCCCTGTCCCGCAGCGGATGGACCATCATGGAGATGACCCGCACCGCGCTGTTTACCGCCGCCCTGGCGGTTTTCAGCCAAATTGCCGTCCCCATGCCGGGGGGCGTACCCATCAACCTGGCGCTGTTGGCGGTGTACCTGGCGGCCTTTGTGCTGGACAGGCGGGGGGCGCTGACGGCGGTGGGGCTGTACCTGCTGCTGGGCGCGGTGGGTGTGCCGGTGTTCGCCCAGTTTCGCGGCGGGCCGGACGCCTTGGTGGGGCCGACCGGCGGCTATCTGCTGGGCTACCTGTTTACTGCGGCGGCCGTGGGGCTGCTGCGCCCCTGGGCGGATACATTTGTAAAGCGCGCGCTGGCCTGCCTGGCTGGCCTGCTGTGCTGTTATGTGCCGGGCACGCTGTGGTTTATGAGCCAGGCGGGCATGAGCCTGCAGCAAAGCCTGACCTACTGCGTGTACCCCTTCATTCCCGGTGACATCCTCAAAATATTGGCTGCCGCCAGCGCCGCGCCGCAACTGCGCGCAGCGCTTAGCCGCGTGCGGTAAGGAGGGGCCATGCCCGCCTACGGCCTGCTGGAATACGCCCGCGACGCGGGCAACACGTCCTATGAACAGCATCCCTTCTGCGAGGTGGACGCGGCGCTTTGGTCGCAGGTGGTATACTTGCCGCTGGAGCCTGCCTTTGAGCAAAGCGAACGCCCCACCCTGGCGGAGGCCATGCATGCCTTAAGAGATCTGCAGGACAAGCCCTATGAGGTGTTTTTACGGCGCCGGCTGGAGTTAAGCTGCTTGATGGCGACACTGCCCCGCTATGCCGAGGTGGTCCTCAGCCGCTTTGTGGACGAGGTCTCCGTGGCCGACGAAATGCAGTTTTCCGCCGTCACAGCCACACTGCCCAATGGCAGCGTGGTTGTTTGCTTTCGCGGCACGGATACCAGCCTGGTGGGCTGGAAGGAAGACTTTTACCTGTCGTTTGAATGCCCGGTGCCAGCCCAGGAGCAGGCGCTGCGCTACGCCCAGGAAGCGGCGGAGCGCACCGCCGCCCCGCTATACCTGCTGGGGCACTCCAAGGGGGGCAACCTGGCGGTGTACGCCGGCGCCCACCTGCCCTATGACCTGCAAAAGCGCGTGGCCTGTGTATACACCTTTGACGGCCCCGGCCTGATGGATGAAACCACCCGCAGCGAGGGGTACGAGCGTATCAGCGGGCGGATATCGTCGCTGCTGCCGCAGGGCACGCTGGTGGGCCTGCTGTTAAACCGCCACAAGCCCGCCCAGGTGGTGAAAAGCCGGGCGCTGGGGCTGTTTCAGCATGACCTGTTCAGCTGGGATGTACTGGAGGGCGCCAGCCGCTTTGTGTACATGGACGAACTGTCCAAGGTGAGCCAGGCGCTGGAGGAAAACCTGGGGCAGTGGCTGGGCGGCCTCACCCGGCAGGAGCGCCAGGTGTTCAGCGACAGCATCTTTGAGGTGCTGACCGCGGCCGATGATCAGTCGCTGGTGGACTTTATCCGCCCCCGGCGCCAGCGCCTCAGCCGCATGATAGAGGCCGCCCGCGGCGTGCCGCCGGAGGTGAAAAGCGGGCTGACCCAGGCGATGGGCGAGCTGATTTCCAGCACCTTCACCACCTTCGCGCGCGACGCCCTGCACGCCCTCACTGATTGGCTGCCCTTTGTCGGCGATGACGAGGAAGTAGAAAAGAAGGAAAAGCCAGCGAAACCCGTGCCGGGGGACGAAGGCCAAACGCCATAAAAACCCAGCATTCACAAGATACGCAGCGCCGTCATGAACCAAGGTTCTTGACGGTTTTTTCACGCGAACTGGCGCGAGGCCAAGCATTGTGTTATACTAAATCATCCATTGATATAGGAGGAATATGCTTTGCGACATTATATATGCGCCATCTGCGGCTACGTGTATTCGGAAGCCGATGGCCAGCCCGCGGGGGGCGTGGCGCCCGGCATCCTGTGGGCGGATGTGCCGGACACCTGGGAGTGCCCCATCTGCGGCGCGGAGAAGGCAGACTTCAGCTTGCAGGAGGAGGCGGCAGATGAAGCGCAAGCGCCTGTGGCAGCGCCCGCTCCTGCCCCTGTGCCGGTGCAGGAGGGGGAGATGACGCCCGCCGCCAAGAGCGTGTTGTGCTCCAACCTCGCCCGCGGCAGTGAAAAGCAGTACCTGCCGGAGATTGCGGGCCTGTTCACCCAGTTGGCGGATTACTTCCGCCAACAGGCGGCGCCCATTGAACAGCCTTCCCTGGAAGCGCTGGACAGCCGCATCAAGCAGGATGAAGAGGCGGGCCTGCCCGCCGCCCGGGCGGTGGCTACCCGCCTGCGCGACCGGGGCGCGCTGCGCGTGCTCAACTGGGCCGACAAGGTGACCAAAATACAGGCCACCCTGCTGAGGCGCTACCAGAAAACAGGAGAAGAGGTTGTGGCGGACACCAACGTGTACGTGTGCTCCGCCTGCGGCTTTATCTTCGTGGGCGATGAGGCGCCGGAGCTGTGCCCGGTGTGCAAGGTGCCCGCCTGGAAATTTGAACAGATGGAAGGGAGGGCTTCATGATGGCTGAGAAATACGCGGTACGAAATATCCGGCTGTGCACAAAGGACTGCCTGTGCCTGTATGTGTGCCCCACCGGCGCCACCGACACCGAGAACAGCATCATTGATGTGCAAACCTGCATTGGCTGCGGCGATTGCGCGGCCGCCTGCCCTTCCGGTGCCATTTCCATGGTGCCCAAGGCCATGCCGCCCCAGCAGCCGCACGACCCGCAGGTGGTGACGGCGCTGAGCGCCCTTGTGCGCAGCAAAAGCGAACAGGAAGGCATCGCCCGGGCGCTGCCCGGCAAATTGATGCAGGCGTTTGAACGCTCCTTCCGCCTGATGGGGGAGGACCTCATCCGCGAAGCGGGCTACATGCTGCCGCAAAGCGGCAACACCCGCCAGTTCCTGCAAGACCTGCTGAACACCCCCCAGGGCGACGGCTTCCCCCGCGAAGCGGTGGAAAAACTGCTGGCGCTGATTGCGTTTAACGAGTAGCAGCGTGTAGAACCATCTTATAAAGCAAAACAGCCGGCGTCCGAGGACGCCGGCTGTTGTTATGATTGGCCTAAATTACTGCTTCTGACCGCACTCCGGGCAGAACTTGGTGTTCTGGGGAATGTCCTGGCCGCAGCCGATGCACGGGGTGGTGGCGGATTCCTGCTGGGCGCCGCACTCCGGGCAGAACTTGGAGCCAGCGGCGATGCTCTGTCCGCAGCTGACGCAGGGGGCGGTGGCGGCTGCCGGGGCGGCCGCGGGTTGCTGTGCCTGCTGGGGCTGGTTGAAGCTTTGCTGCATCATCTGCCCCATGGCCATGCCGGCGCCCATGCCAGTGCCCATGCCGGCGACACCGGAGGGGTTCTGCGCGGCGTCGCGGATGGCTTCTGCGGTCTGGTACTTGGTGTACTGGTTCAGGTCGCCCACCACGCCCATGGAGGTGCGGCGGTCCATGGCCTTTTCCACTTCCTCGGGCAGGCTGATGTTTTCAATGACAAAGCTTTCCAGCTTCAGGCCCAGCGCCGCTACCTTGGGGGCGATGACCTGCAGCGCGTAGTCGCTGAGCTCGTCATAGTTGGCGGCCAGGTCCAGGGCGGGAATCTTGCTTTGCGCCAGCGTATCGCTTAGGGACGACACGATGGTGCGCTTGATTTGGCCTTCCACGCCTTCGGTGGTGAACAGCTCTGAGGTGCCGAAGACTTCTTTCAGGAACACCACCGGATCCGCCACGCGGAAAGAGTAGATGCCGAACGCGCGCAGGCGAATCATGCCAAAGTCGCTGTCGCGCATCATGACCGGGTTGCTGGTGCCCCACTTGAGGTCCAGGAACTGGCGGGTGTTGATGAAGTAGACTTCCGCTTTAAACGGGCTGTTAAAGCCGTACTTCCAGCTGCGCAGCGCCGTCATGATGGGCATGTTCTGTGTGCTCAGCTCATAGCGGCCGGGCTGGAACACGTCGGCGATTTTGCCTTCGTTGACGAAGATGGCTACCTGGCTTTCGCGCACCGTAAGCTGCGCGCCCATCATGATTTCCTTACCGTCTGAATTGTAGCGGTGTACCATGGTGTTTTGTGAGGAATCGGTCCACTCGATCACGTCGATCAGTTGACCTTTTAACATCCGGAAAATGCCCATTGACAGGCCCTCCTTTTTATTCGATGGGTTCGTATCTCTCCGGGCTGCCGCCCGTGATGTCATTGATAGACTGCAGCACCGTGTACTGCTCCATGTTCAGGTCCAGGTCCAAATACTCTTTGATGTCGCTGACGGCCTGCTGCACATGGGCCATGACCCGGGCTGCCGCGGCGTCGTCGTCCTGCTGCTGGGCGTTTTGCGGCTGGCAGGCGATAACCCGGATGTGCCGGGGCGTCAGCACCGCTACGCCATAGTAGATGTCCTCGAACATGCGGCCAAAGAAGTTGTTGCGCAGGGCGCTTTCCAGCCGTTCGCGGCCATAGTGCCAGCGGTCGGCCAGGTACAGTTCGCCCTGGGGCATGTCAAAGTCAAACAGGAAGGCGGCCCGGTCCAGCGCCAGCGGGGCGCGCACCAGCTTCAGCCGGCTTTTCAGGTCTTCCTTAGTGGGAATCTCCCGGGCCAGCAGTTGGTGCATCAGCTCGTCCCGCAGGTATTCCAGCACCGCGGCCTCGTCGTAGGCGGTGTCGGTGTGGTCGGCGTGCAGGGTATCCAGGAAGCGGCGTATACGGTGCAGTTCGGCCATCAGGGTGTCGTCGTGGTGATGGGTCTGGAACACCGGCAGGCTGGGCCGCACCTCCACCAGGTACTGGTGCAGGGGGGATACATCGTGGTGGCGCATGGAGTAGCCCACAGCGTCCACCGCGTTTGACTCCAGGTAATGGATGGCGGCCTGCGCATCGTCAATCACCGTAAGCGGCGCGAACATCAGCCCCTGCAGGTCGGGTACCTTGTCAAAGGCCTCGATGACTTCCGCGCGGTCGGTCACGAGCAGCAGTTTGTACATCCTTTACCTCCTTTGGTTGAACACACTGGCATTATAGCCCATGTGCATAATCCAGGCAAGTAATTTTGGGCAGGGTGCCCAATGGGCGCAAGCCGTTTCCGCGTGGTGCTTTTGCTATTTTACCCGCATGCAGGGACACGTACGCGGGGCGTATGCCTAAAGCAGAAGGCGGCGCCCTCGTGGGACGCCTTCACATGCTCGCCTTGACGGCAACCAACAATTCCGAATTCCTCATTCCGCTTTCCGCATTATTCTATCCACGCCGTGGACAATATGGGAAAGCCCAGGTGCACCACCAGCACCACGCCCAGTTTGCGGGTGATGACCTGCTTGCCCTGGGCGGTCAGCCGCTGGGTGAGGCTTAAGGCGGCTTCCTCATCGGCACAGTGCTGCACCACGATGGGGCCCTGTGCGCGGTCGATGCCGTCCATCAATTGGCGCATCTGCACCTGGCGGCCGCGGGCCAAGGCGCGGCTCACCACGGCGCCGTCTTCCAGCGCCAGCACCGGGCGCACGTTCAGCATGGCGGACACCGACATGCGCACCATGCCCAGCCTGCCGCTGCGGCGCAGGGGCTCCATGTCCTGCAGGGTGAACAGCGTTTTCAGCCGCCCGCGCAGTTTTTTCAGGTGCTCAAACACCTGCTGCAGCGGCGTGCCCTGGTCAAGCAAGGCCCGCGCTTCCTTCAGCAGCAGGTACATGCCCCCGGCGGTGGAGCGGCTGTCCACCACCTGCACATGCCCGCCCGCTTCCTCTGCCGCGCGCAGGGCGTTCATATAAGTGCCGCTTAGGCGGGACGACAGCGTCACGCACAGCGCCTGGTGGCCCTGGGCCTTTAACTTCATAAACAGGTCGCTGAAGGCCGCGTGCGAGGCCTGGGCCGTGGTATACCCAAGCAGGGAGCCAGGCTGACCGGGCTGCCAGTCATCCACATAGCCTTCCGGGTGCATGCCGGTACCCCCCTGGCTGACGTACATGGGCACCATCAGCACCTGTAATTGCTGCGCTTCCTGCCGGGTGAGGCAGGCGGATGTATCCGCCACCAGGTAAATCATTTGGGCTCGCCTCCCATCCGGCGAAAGCGCGCGTAGCGCTCACCGCTGATTTGTTCGCCGGTCATCCGGCTATAGTGGCTGAGGGCCTCGCGGAAGACATGGCGTACTTCGACCATCATGCGCAGGGTGTCCTTGTGTTCGAGCACGATGCCCTCGATGACGCCGAAGCGCAGCATATCCTCCGCCGATAGTTTCAGGGCTTCGCTTGCTTCCTTTACCTTGCCGGCATCCTTGTAGATGATGCTGGCGGCGCCCTCTGGCGACAGCACGGAGTAGACAGCGTTTTCCAGCATCCACACCCGGCTGGCGGCGGCCAATGCCAGGGCACCGCCTGAGCCGCCCTCACCAATAATCAGCGACAGCACCGGTACCTTTAAGCCCATCATCTCCCACAGGTTTTCCGCGATGGCCTGCCCCTGGCCGCGCTCTTCCGCGCCGATGCCGCAGGCCGCGCCCGCGGTGTCGATGAAGCACAGCACCGGGCGGCCAAACTTTTCCGCCTGGCGCAGGTGCCACAGGCTTTTGCGGTAGCCCTCGGGCTGGGCGGAGCCAAAGTTGCGGCGCAGGCGGTCTGGGGTGTCCACGCCCTTTTCCAGGGCGAGCACGGTGACGGGCATATCCTCAAACCAACCCACGCCCGCCACCATGGCGGGGTCGTCGGCGAAGCGGCGGTCGCCGTGCAATTCCACAAAGCCCTGCACCAGGGCATTGATAAAGTGCAGCGCGTCCGGCCGCTGGTTGGAGCGTGCCGCCTGTACCCTGCTATACGCGTCCATGGGGCCCTCCTGTGTGCAGTTTCAGCAGCTGGCTCAGAAGCGTCTTCTGGTCGGGGCGCTTCACCAGTTTGCTGACAAAGCCCTTCTCCAGTTGAAACTCTGCCCGCTGAAAGCCCTCCGGCAGGGTCTGCCGGGTGGTTTGCTCAATGACCCTTGGCCCTGCAAAGCCAATGAGAGCGCCGGGCTCCGCCAGGATGATGTCCGCCTGCATGGCGAAGCTGGCCGCTACGCCGCCGGTGGTGGCATCGCACAGCACCGCGATGTACAGCAGCCCCGCGTCCGAGTGGTTGCGCACGGCGCCGGATACCTTGGCCATCTGCATCAGGCTGAGGATGCCCTCCTGCACGCGGGCGCCGCCAGACACCGTAAAGCCCACCACCGGCAGGCGCTTTTTCAACGCTGTTTCAAACAGGCCGCACAGGCGGTTCCCCACGGCGGCGCCCATGGAGCCCATCATGAAGCCGTGCTCCATGGCGAAAAACGCGCAGGGCTGGCCGTCGATTTTGCCGAGGCCGGTGATGACCGCTTCGTTTTCGCCGCTTTGCTCGCGCGACTGCTGCAGTTTTTCCTGGTAGCCGGGAAACCCAAGTGGGTCCTGAGACTGCAGGCCGCCAAACAATTCCTCAAAGCTGTTTTCGTCCAGTATCATCTGTACCCGCTGGTGGGCGCTCATCTTGTAGGTATGGCCGCAGCGGGGGCACAGGTAGTAGGCCTGCGGCAGGTCGCTTAAGCGCTGGCGCCGCTTGCACCCGGGGCACTTCACCTCCGGCGCCTGGTCGGCCGCCTTGTCGCCCTCCCGGCCCTCCAACTGCAGGTTGGGGCTTTTGAACAAATCTTTTGAAATCATGTGACACCCCCGCGCTTTTGCAGGTAGTCGGTGGTATAACTGCCGTCCAGAAAGGCCGCTTCCTGCATCAGGTCGGCCTGAAACAGCGCGGTGTGGTCTACGCCCTCGATGACGGTTTCGTGCAGCGCCGCCTGCATCTTGCGGATGGCCTCGGGCCGGGTGGGCGCGTAGACGATAAGCTTGGCGATGAGGGAATCGTAGTGGATGGGCAGTTCATACCCCTGGTACAGCGCCGTGTCAAAGCGCACGCTGGGCCCGCCCGGCACGTGCAGCAATTCCACCTTGCCGCCGGTGGGGGCAAAGTCCCTCGCGGGGTCTTCCGCGTTGATGCGGCACTCAATGGCGTGGCCATCCAGGCGAATATCCTTTTGCTGAAAGGGCAGCGGGATGCCAGCCGCCACACGGATTTGCCACTTCACCAGGTCAATGCCGCTGATAAGCTCCGTGACCGGGTGCTCCACCTGCAGGCGGGTGTTCATCTCCATGAAGTAGAAGTTGCCCTCCCGGTCCAGTAAAAACTCCAGCGTGCCCACGCCCTCGTAGCCCAGCGCTTTCACTGCCTGGCGGGCGCTGCGCAGCAGCTTCTGCCGCTGCTGGGGGTTCAGCGCCGCGCACGGGCTTTCCTCCAGCAGTTTTTGATGCTTGCGCTGCATGCTGCAGTCGCGCTCCAGAAAGCTGATGACGTGGCCCTGGCTGTCACACAGCACCTGCACTTCCACGTGCTTCACGTCCTCCAGCAGGCGCTCCATGTACAGCCCCGGGTCCGCAAAGCAGCTCTTGGCCTCCTGCGCCGCTGCCGACCATGCCTGGGGCAGTTCGTCCATGCGGTTCACCCGGCGGATGCCCCGGCCGCCGCCGCCGGAACGCGCCTTAATCAGCAGCGGGAAGCCCACGTCCTTGGCGGCCTTCTGGGCGGCTTTTACGTCCTTCAAGTCCTCCCGGCCGGGGATGACCGGCACCCCCGCTGCTGCCACGGTGCGTTTGGCCTCGTCCTTGTTGCCCATGCGGCGGATGACGTCGCCTGAGGGGCCGATGAACTTAATGCCGTTTTGGTTGCACAGGTCGGCAAAGTCCGCGTTTTCCGATAAAAAGCCATAGCCCGGGTGCACGGCCTCGCATCCGGTATTCAGCGCCGCCGACAGCAGCGCCGGCTGGTTTAAGTAGCTTAGCTGCGAGGGCGCGGGGCCCACGCAGATGCTCTCATCCGCCAGGGATACATGCAGCGCGTCCCGGTCGGCCTGCGAATACACCGCCACCGTTTCAATGCCCATTTCCTTGCAGGCACGGATGACCCGGATGGCCACCTCGCCGCGGTTGGCAATCAGCAACTTTGGAAACATCGCTCAGGCCTCGGGTGCCTTCAGCATCAGCAGGAACACGCCGTCGGCGGCGGGCTCGCCGTCCACCTCGGCCACGCCCTCCACCTTCAGCAGCATGCCCTTGTGCCGAAGCACCTTGCAGCGGGTGCGCAGGGTGTCGCCGGGCTTCACCATGCGGCGAAAGCGCACATGCTCCATGCCCGCGAACAGCGGCAGGTAGCCGCGGCGCAGGTGGTCTTCCACCAGCACGCCGGCCGACTGGGCGATGATTTCGCACAGCATCACGCCAGGCAGCACGGGGTTTCCGGGAAAGTGCCCCTGCAGGTAGAACGCGTCCCCGGGGATGGTCAGCTGCCCGCGGGCCTGGCCGTGATCGTCCACGTACACTTCGTCCAGCAGCAGCATGGGCTCCCGGTGGGGCAAAAAGGCTTTGATTTCCTCGCGGTTCATGGTACTCCTCAAAACAGCTTGATCAGCGTCTGGCCAAACTCCACTACGGTGCCGTTGGCGGGCAATATATCCGCCACCTGGCCGTCCTGGGGTGCGGTCACTTCTGTCACCTGCTTCATAACCTCCACCAGGCACAGGGTGTCGCCCTTCTTCACGCGGTCGCCCACCTGCACAAAGGGCTTGCCGCCGGGCTCGGACGCCTCGTAGTACACACCCACCACCGGGCTTTTGACCTCGATGATGTTGTTAAAGTCCGGGCCAGGATCCTTGGCGGTTTCTGCCGATGGCCTTTGCGCGGGAACGGCGGTTGCTTGAAGTGCGGGTGCCGCGGCCGCCTGGGGGCTGTCCCCTGTGCCGCGGCGCATGCGCACGTAGTCGTCGCCTTCCCGGGCTTCCAGTTCGGTCAGGCTGCTGTCTTCAAACAGCCGAATAATTTCCTGCAGTTGTTTTACGTTCATGCTACCTCCTGACGGCCAGCACACCGTTGTGCCCGCCAAAGCCCAGGGAGATGCTCAGCGCCATGTCCGCCTGATACGCCCGGGCGTGTTTGGGCACATAGTCCAGGTCACATTCCGGGTCCGGGTTGTTCAAGGGAATGGTGGGCGGCAGGGTGCCGTGCTCAAGCGCCAATAGCGAAGCAATCAGCTCCGCCGCACCCGCCGCACCCAGCATATGCCCGGTAGCGCCCTTGATGGAGGAAATGGGGGTTTCCTTGGCCCGCGCATCGCCCAGGGCGTGCTTGATGGCCAGGGTCTCGGTCTTGTCATTCAAGGGAGTGCCGGTGCCGTGGGCGTTGATGTACAGCCGCTGGCTGCCGTCATCCCCGCCTTCTGAAAGCGCCAGGCGCATGGCCCGGGCAGCGCCCTTGCCTTCCGGGTCGGGCGCGGTGATGTGGTGCGCGTCACAGGTGGCGCCGTAGCCCACCACTTCGCCCAGAATCTGGGCGCCGCGCGCCAGGGCGTTTTCGTAGTTTTCCAGCACCAGCACCGCGGCCCCTTCGCCCAGCACAAAGCCTGCGCGCTGCTGGTCAAACGGCATGCTGGCCAGGGCCGGGTCCGGCGTCTCGGTCAGCGCCATGGCGTTGGCAAAGCCGGAAATCGCAATGGGGTTGACGGAGGCTTCGCTGCCGCCGGTGAGCATGGCGTCCATATAGCCGTGGCGAATCATGCGGTACGCTTCGCCGATGGCGTGGGTGCTGGTGGCGCACGCGGTCACCACCGGCACACAGCTGCCCTGGGCGTTGTAGCGGATGGCCGCGTTGCCCGCCGCCATGTTGCCAATCATCATGGGGATGCACAGCGGCGACACCCGGTTGGGGCCGCGGTTTAGCAGCTTTTCCGACTCACGGAAGAACGTGTCAATGCCGCCGATGCCGCTGGAGATGTTCACGCCAAAGCGCTCCGGGTCGGCGTGGCCCATCAGCCCGCTTTGGGCCATGGCCTGGTGGGCGGCCGCCAGGGCGTACTGGGTGTACAGGTCCATGCGCCGGGCTTCCCCCACCTCGATGCCAAACTGCGCGGGGTCAAAGCCCTTCACCTCGGCGGCCAGGTGCACCTTGTAGGCGCTGGTGTCAAAGCGCGACAGCATGCCAATGCCCGACTGCCCCGCCAACAGTGCCTGCCAGAATGCGGCGACGTCGTTGCCCAGCGGCGATATGATGCCCATGCCGGTCACGGTGACACGGTGGGTGGTGGCTGCACGGTTCATAAAGACTCCTTACATATACAGGCCGCCGTCCACCTGAAGGACGCAGCCGGTCACATAGTCGGCCCCGGGGGAGCACAAAAAGCGCACGGCCTGGGCGATGTCCTGTGGGGTGCCTGCCCGGCGCATGGGCACCTGGCTCACGGCCTGGGTCAGGGTCTCCGGGTTCATGTCCCGGGTCATGTCGGTGTCGATGTAGCCGGGGGCGACCGCGTTTACGGTAACGCCGCGCGGCGCCAGCTCCCGGGCGATGGTCTTGGTCAGCCCCACCAGGCCGGCCTTGGCGGCGGCGTAGTTGGCCTGGCCGGGATTGCCCATCAAGCCGGAAACGGAGGTGATGTTCACTACCCGGCCCCAGCCGCTTTTCATCAGGTCACGGTAACAGGCCTGAATGGTGTGAAACGCGCCCGCCAGGTTCACCTGCAGCACGCGGTCAAAGGCTTCTGGTGTCATGCGCAGGGTGAGCCCGTCCAGGGTGATGCCGGCGTTGTTCACCAATATGCTGACGGGGCCAAAGCGCTCGCGCACCCGGGCCACGCAGTCCTTCACCTGGCGGGGGTCCGCCACGTCGCACTGCAGCGCCATGGCCTCCGCGCCCAGCGCGTTTAGCTGGGCCACGGTTTCGTCGGCGGCGTCCTTGCGGCCGGCGTAAAACACCGCGATGTGGTCGGCCTCTTCTGCCAGCTGAAGGGCGATGGCGCGCCCGATGCCGCGGGAGCCGCCCGTGATGATGGCCGTCTTTCTCATGTCGCTCATGCTGGTTTCTCCATTTGTGTCCGGGCCTGGGCCAGGGAGTCCATGTCGTCCACCTGCAGGCACAGGGCCTCCGGCGCGATTTTTGATATGAGCCCGCTCAGCACCTTGCCGGGCCCCACCTCAATGAACGTGTCAAAGCCGTCAGCCGTCATGCGGCCGATGGTATCCACCCACTGAACCGGGCTTGCCAATTGCTGCGCCAGCGTTTCTTTCGCGCGGCCCAGGGTGTAGGGCAGGCCGTCCACATTGCTGTAGACGGGGATGGCCGGCTCAAACAGCTGCACATCCGCAAGCGCCTGCTCTAGCTGTTCGCTAGCAGGCGCCATCAGCGGGCTGTGAAAGGCGCCGGCCACATTCAGCCGCATGGCCCGTCCGCCCGCCTTCTTCACCGCGTCTTCAAAGGCTTGAAGCGGCTCTGCGGGTGCTGCCACCACGGTCTGCTGGGGGGCGTTGAAGTTCACCGCGTGCACGTGGGGGTGCGCCTGGGCAAGCGCTGTGACCTGTTCACCCGTCAGCCTCAGCACGGCGGCCATGCCGCCTGGGTGCGCGTCAGCAAGCTGCTGCATCCACTGGCCGCGGCGGCGCACCAGGGAGAACGTCTGCTCAAAGCCCAGCATGCCGGCAGCATGGCAGGCAGTCCATTCGCCCAGGGAAAAGCCGGCGCAGCCGTCAGGCGTCAGCCCGCTTTCCCGCAGGGCGGCAAACAGGGCGGCTTCCACCGCCAGCAAGGCCGGCTGGGCGTTGTCAGTTTTTGTCAGCTGCTCCATGGGGCCTTCAAAGCACAGGCTGAGCAGGCCCGGGTACAGCGCCTCCGCGCGGTTCAGCACTTGCTTGGCCGCGGGCGACGCATCGTACACCGCCCGGCCCATGCCGGGCGCCTGGGCGCCCTGACCGGGGAACACAAAGGCTACTTTGCCCACTGGTTCGCTCCTTTTAGCAGGGTTTCCGCTTCTTGAAACATGGTTTCGATGATGACGCTGGCGGGCTGGGTTTCCTTAATCATGGCGACGGCCTGGCCGGCCATGATGCAGCCGGTGACCATGTCACCCTGTTTGGCTGCGCGCCACAGGGCACCTGCGCCAAACTTCTCCAATTCATCGTTTGTGATGGTGGTATCCGCTTCGCGGCGGGCAAACTCCACCATGTAGTTGTTTTTCAGCGCGCGCACCGGGTGGCCCAGCCTGCGGCCGGTAACCATGGTGTCGATGTCGCGGGCGGCCACCAACTTGTCCTTGAAGCACTGGGGCACGCTGCACTCATCCGCCGCCAGGAACCGCGTGCCGCACTGCACGCCCTCGGCGCCCAGCATGAAGCTGGCCGCCACGCCCCGGCCATCGGCGATGCCGCCGGCCGCCAGCACGGGAATGTCCACCGCGTCGGCGAGTTGCGGCACCAGGGTGATGGTGGTTAGCTCGCCAATGTGGCCGCCGGCCTCACACCCCTCCGCGATGACCGCGCAGGCCCCCTCACGGGCGACACGCCGGGCAATGGCCACAGACGGCACCACGGGTACCACCTTCACCCCCGCTTCCAGCCACATGGGGATGAAGCGGCCCGGCAGGCCGGCGCCGGTGGTCACCACCGGCACCTTTTCCTCGGCCACCACCTGGCTGCAGCTTTCCGCATGGGGGCTCATCAGCATGATGTTGACGCCAAAGGGCCTGTCGGTCATCTCCCGGCACAGGGCGATTTGCCCGCGCAGGTAGTCGGCATCAGCGTTCATGGCGCTGATGATGCCCAGCCCGCCGGCGTTTGATACCGCCGAGGCCAGCTGCGCGTCCGCTACCCAGGCCATGCCGCCCTGGAAGATGGGGTAGCGAAGCCCGAACAGCTCCGTAACCCTGGATTGAATCATGCCAGTTCCTCTTGAATGACGTGCACCAGGTCGCCCACGGTGCCCTTCACCTTGGCGATGTCAATGGTGATGTTGAAGTTGTCTTCCAGGTCCATGATGAGCTCCGCTACGTCCAGGCTGTCCAGGCTCAAGTCCGCGAACTTGGTGTCGGCGTTGATCTCGCTGGCGTCGGTGCCGCGGCGCTCGGCCAGGGCGGCTGCCACTTTTTCCATGATGTCCATTGGTTCTCCTCCGTATGTATCTATTTAGGTCGCTTGGGGTAACAGGTCGTCCGCCGGGGTGAGCCGTTTGGGCGGCTGCAAGTCCCAGCGTATCACGCAGGCGCCGCTGGTCAGGCCCGCGCCGAAGGCGCTGAGCGCCAGCAGCTGGCCCTGTTTGAGCAGGCCGGAGTGGTACAGTTCCCACAGCAGCAAGGGAATGCTTGCCGCCGAGGTGTTGCCGGTGCGGTGGATGTTGCTGGGCATCTTCATGGGGTCAAGCTTCAGCCGCGTGCGCACCGAATCCAGGATGCGCCGGTTGGCCTGGTGCAGCAGCACCCAGTCCACCTGGTCGATGGTCAGCCCCGCAAGCGTTAGCGCCCGTTCCAGGTCGGCTGCTGACTGCGTGACCGCGAAGCGGAACACGTCCTGCCCGGCCATCTTCAGGCCGTCAGCCGGCTCCTGCGAGGATGCTGTAAACGGGCAGTTGCCCGGCGGGGTTACGCTGTACAGCACGCGCTGGTCGGTGCGGGCGGTAAGCGTCATGGCCTTTAAGGCATCCCCCGGGCCCACCACCATGGCGCCGGCGCCATCGCCAAACAGCACACAGGTGGCGCGGTCCTGCCAGTTGGCCAGGCGGCTGATGGCCTCCGCGCCAATGACCAGGATGTGCTTGTACTTGCCGCTTTTGATGAAGGCGTCTGCGGTATCAAGCCCGTACAGAAACCCCGTGCAGGCGGCGTGCAGGTCCATGGCGGGGCAGTTGGCCCCGATGTTCTGCTGCACCAGGCACGCCAGGGAGGGAAACAGGTAATCGCCCATGGTGGTGGCGACCAGTATCATGTCAAGCTCCTGCCCGGTCAGCCCCGCGTGGTCAAGCGCTTCCCTGGCGGCGGCTATGGCCAGGTCTGTCAGGGTTTCTTCGCCCAGCACCCGGCGTTCCTTGATGCCGGTGCGGCTGACAATCCACTCGTCTGAGGTATCCAGTATGCTTTCCAGCTGTTGGTTGGTGATGGCTTGTTTGGGTATCGCGCGGCCTATGCCCAGGATGTTCACGCGTCGTCCTCCTGTAATCGCTCCGGGTGAACGGCCGGCAGCAGCGCATCCAGCGCGTGCTGCTGGTTATCAAAGAACGCCCGAAGTTTGCGCAGGCCCCTTAACAGCGCCGCTTCCTCAGCGTCGGTCATGTCCCGGGTGATGCTCTGTACCATGTACCGGTGGAAGAAGCGGTGCGCCACCTCGGCCCGGCGGCCTTCGGGGGACAATTTCACCATCACCACCCGTTTGTCGTCTTCACCTTTGTGTTTCATTACAAGGCCCTTGCGCACCAGCTTGTTCACCGCCATGGTGACCGACGGCAGGGTGATGTCCAGCTCCGCCGCGATATCTGATATGCTGCGCCCATTATCTTTTCCGCCGGCCACCGCTTCCAGCATGTGCATTTCGTTGAGCGTGATGCCCTTGGCGATGCGGTCGAGGGATTGCTCCTCCAACTTCATGATGCTGTGGAATGTGTTGACCAGCAGGTCGTTAAGCTCCGTTGAGAAAGCGTCCATGTTCCCTCCCGGCAAGTAGTTAGTTAGGCAAACAAACCGAAGAATAGCATACCTGGTTTTTTCTGTCAATCATGCGGCGATAAAGCACGGGGCACCGCGGGGGAAGGCGTTGGCCGCGCTAAGGCGGAGGAGGGAAACTGCAGTACGCGTATCCCATGCTATGCCGAGGCCCGCACCCGCCGAAAAACCCTGTTTTCCCCCATGAAGTCACATTGACATCTGTACGTGTGCAATTTATACTCACCCTGCGGCATGGCCGCGGTTTGCCTGCCTGCTCAGCGTTTGGCGGGCTTTGTTATCGGCAGTATTTGAAAGGGGGACGCTTTGTTGCTGGATCAAAACAGGGCACCCGTATATGAGGCGCTGGAGACCATGCGCCAGGACAAGCTGGTCCCCTTTGATGTGCCGGGGCACAAGCGGGGCAAGGGCAACCCGGAGCTGACGGCGTTCCTGGGCGAGCGCTGTATGTCCGTGGACGTCAACAGCACCAAGTACCTGGACAGCCTGGGCCATCCCACCGGCATCATCAAGGAAGGGGAGGACCTGGCGGCCGAGGCCTTTGGAGCGGCCAATGCCTTCTTCATGGTGGGCGGCACCACGGCCTCCATCCAGGCGATGATTTTAAGCAGCGTGGGCAAAGGTGAAAAGCTGATTGTGCCCCGCAACGTGCACCAGAGCATCATCAACGCGCTGGTGCTGTGCGGCGCTGTGCCTGTTTACGTTAACCCCCAGACCAGCGAGCGCCTGGGCATCGCGCTGGGCATGTCCGTGCGTGACGTGGTGCAGGCCATGGAGCAAAACCCGGACGCCAAGGCGGTGTTTGTCAACAACCCCACCTACTACGGCATTTGCTCCAACCTGCGCACCATCGTGGAGGAAGCCCACAGCCGCGGCATGCGCGTGCTGTGTGATGAGGCCCACGGCGCGCACTTCTACTTTGGCCAGGGGCTGCCGCAAAGCGCCATGAAGGCAGGCGCCGACATGGCCGCGGTCAGCATGCACAAGTCCGGCGGCAGCCTGACCCAGTCCAGTTTTCTGCTGATGGGCCCGGGCGTGGACGCCGACTATGTGCGCCAGATGGTGAACCTGACCCAGACGACCTCCGCCAGCTACCTGCTGATATCGTCCCTGGATATTTCCCGGCGCACCCTGGCGCTTGACGGCGTGCAGATATTTGAAAAGGTGAAGCAGTACGCCGCCTACGCCCGGCAGGAAATCGCCGACATCGGCGACTACCTGGTCTATTCGCGGGATATGCTGGACGGCGACGCCATCTACGACTTTGACGCCACCAAGCTGTCGGTCAACACCTACGACCTGGGGCTGGCCGGCATTGAAGTGCACGACATCCTGCACGATGAGTACGACATCCAGATTGAGTTTGGCGACCTGTCCAACTTCCTGGCCTATATTTCCATCGGCGACAGAACCAAAAACATCGAGCGGCTCATCGGTGCGCTGTACGAAATACGCCGCCGCTACAAGCGGCCCAAGAACCCATTGCTGCGCTATGAATACATGCCGCCGCAAATGGTGCTGACCCCGCAGGAGGCCTTTTACGCCAAGCGCCGGGCGGTGCCGCTGGAAGAGGCGGTGGGCCTGGTCTGCTGCGAAAGCCTGATGACCTATCCCCCTGGCATCCCGCTGTTGTCGCCGGGCGAGAAAATTACCCGGGAGATTGTGGACTTCATCCAGTCGTCCCGCGAGGCGGGCTGTGTCATCACCGGCACGCAGGACATCGAGGCCCGCACCATCCGGGTGTTGGCCTGAGTTCACCCTTGAGGAGGTAAAGCATGGCATTTTGGTTCGCGGAAAGCCACACCGACAACGTGGTCCTCAACATCCGGGTGGATGAGCAGCTGTATTCGCAAAAGAGCGATTACCAGAAGATTGACATCTTCCAGACCCGGGAGTTCGGCCGGGTGCTGACGCTGGATGACGTGGTGGTGCTGACGGAGAAGGACGAGTTCATCTACCACGAAATGATTGTGCACCCCGCCATGGCCGTCCACCCCAAGGTGGAGCGCGTGTTGGTGGTGGGCGCGGGCGATGGCGGCGCGCTCAGGGAGCTGGCGCGCTATGACACCATCCAGCAAATTGACCTGGTGGAGATTGACGGCATGCTGGTGGACGCCTGCCGGGAATACCTGCCCACAACGGCCGTTGGCTACAGCGACCCCCGGGTGCAGGTGCATATCCAGGACGGGCTCAAGTTTATCCGCCGCCTAAGCGATGTGTACGACCTGATTATCGTGGACTCTACCGACCCCTTTGGCCCGGGCGAAGTGCTGTTTACCAAGGAGTTTTACGGCAACTGCTACAAGGCCCTGCGGGAAGACGGCATCATGGTCAACCAGCACGAGAGCCCCTTTTACAGCTATGAAGCCACGCAGATGAAGCGGGCGCACAAGCGCATCAAGGAAAGCTTCCCCATCCACCTGGTGTACCAGGCGCATATTCCCAGCTATCCCTCCGGCCACTGGCTGTTTGGCTTTAACAGCATCACCTTTGACCCGGTCAACGACCTGGACGCCGACCGCTGGAACGCCCTGGGGCTGAAGACCCGCTACTACAACACCGATCTGCACCGCGGCGCGTTTTGTCTGCCCAACTATGTTAAGGATATGTTAGAAGGACTATAAGCACATGCCGCCGAAAAACTGAGGTTTTTCAACGGCCAATGCTGCCGCCCTCGGGCGGCTTTTTTGTTACGTTCTCTCAGTAGCGAAGCCAGGCCTGCTATGGTAGAATTGACGCAACAAACTTAAGGGGGGTGGCCCCATGGCCGCAAAGGCACCTACCCAGCGGCAGCTGGATCAGAAAATCAAAATCGCCGACGACAAAATCGAAAAGTATCGGGGCTATATTGCCAACCTGCAGGCGGAGAAGAAAACGCTGCAGGCGCAGAAGCGCAAACTGGCCGCCGCCGCGGCGAAGAAAACCACAGCGGCATCAAAAACGGCCACAAAAAAGAAGGCAACCACCACTTCAAAGAAGAAAACGACCTCGAGCAGCAAGAAGACCACCACCAAGAAGGCTGCCGCCAAAAAGGCGGAGCCCACGCTGCTGGAGGGCATACTGGACGGCGTCAAGCAGGCGGGGCTGGACCCCAAGGACATTCTGGAAAGTCTGCTGGGCGGCAAATAGCACAAACAAGGAGCGCGTATGGCAGGAAAACTTTGGGTTCGGTTAATGAAGAAGACGAAAATCGTGACAGACACGGTGGTCCCTTGCGAAAAGGACGCCTGGGAGGAGGGCCTGCAGCGGGCCTGCCACCTGCTTGACGTGTCTGCCCCTCTGGTGGTGCCCAAGCACCGGCGGGACTGGGATGAGTTTGGCCAGACCCGCTTTATGCCCGGCGACTTCATGGACCGCCTGCCTGCCGAGCGCATGGAGGTGGAGTACTTCGACCCGGACAACGAAGGCGGCGCGCGCCGCTCCCAGGACCCGCGCAACGGCTGATGCAAGGCTATATCATGGACTTGCGGCGCCTGGTGGGGTGCCGGCCGCTGATGCAGGTGGGCGCCAGCGTCATTGTGCTGAATGACCGCGATGAAATGCTGCTGCAGTTGCGCCACGACAACGGCTGCTGGAGTTACGCGGGCGGCTCGGTGGAGCTGTTTGAGCCGGTGGAAGACGCCGCGCTGCGGGAGTTAAAAGAGGAAACCGGGCTGAGCGGCAAGTCCCTTCAACTATACGGCGTGTTTTCCGGGCCGGAGAGCCGGTACGTATACCCCAACGGCGACGAAATCAGCGGGGTGGACATTGTGTACTTGTGCCGTGACTATGAGGGAGAACTGTTGGGGCAGCCCGGCGAGGTGGACGAACTGCGCTTCTTCCCGCCGGATAGTCTGCCCGAGAACCTCTCCCCGCCCACGGCGCGGGTGATGCGTAGGCTGGCGGCGGAACTGTTGAAAGGCGGTGTTTGATATGCCCTGGTGGCTGTGGTTGTTGTTGCTATTACTGCTTGCCTACATTGGCCTGCTTTGCTACCGGGCGTTTCGATTTACGCCAAGGCCTATGGATGTGGGCGCGCCCCGGGCAAGCGCCGTGCCGGAGATGCCGGTGGCGGTGAAACTGGCGGAACTGTTAAAGATTCCCACGGTATCCAGCGCCGACGCCGAGGTGTTCAAACAATACCAGGAGCGGCTGCACCAGCTGTACCCGCTGGTGGCGCAGCACTGCGCCCGCGTGCTGGTGGGGGAAAAGGGCATCATCTACCGTTGGCCGGGCGAGGCCGCCGGTGACCCGCGGGTGTTCATGTCCCACTACGATGTGGTGCCGGTACAGGAAGACCGCTGGACGGTGCCGCCGTTTTCCGGGGACATCAAGGACGGCGCGGTCTGGGGCCGCGGCGCGCTGGACACCAAGTGCACTATGGCCGCCCAACTGGAAGCGGCGGAAACGCTGCTGCAGCAGGGCTTTGTGCCGGCGCAGGACATCTACTTTTGTTTCGCCGGCGATGAGGAGATTGGCGGGCCCACCGCCCCCGCGATATTAGAGACCCTGCAGGGCTGGGGCGTTACCCCCGGCCTGGTTGTGGACGAGGGCGGCGCGCTGACGCCCGGGGCTTTCCCCGGCGTGAAGGACCTGTGCGCGCTGATTGGCGTCGCTGAAAAGGGCATGGCGGACCTGACCGTCACGGCGCTGTCAAAGCCCGGCCACGCCAGCGCCCCGCCCCGGCATACGGCGCTGGGGGTGCTGGGCGGCGCCATTCGCAGGCTGGAGCGCCTGCCCTGGCCGGTGCATTACACGGCGCCGTTTCGCGCCATGGCGGACACCCTGGGCCGGCAGGGGAGCTTCTTTCACAGGCTGGTGTTTGCCAACCTGGACCTGCTAAAGCCGTTCATCAGCCTGTATACCGCGTTTTCAGGCGGGCAGCTCAGCGCGCTGGTGCGCACCACCTGCGCGTTCACCCGCTCCGGCGCGTCAAACGCCTTTAACGTGCTGCCGGAATCCGCCTGGGGCAGCGCCAATGTGCGCATACTGCCGGGCGAAACGGTGAAATCCGTCAAGCGGCGGGCGGCAAGGCTGCTAAAGGGCAAACACCTGAAGGTGGACACCCACAGCGGCCATGACCCCAGCCCCGTCAGCGCCACGGAGGGCAGCTGCTGGAACGCGCTGACGCTGGCCATCAACCAGGTATGGCCGGAGGCCATTGTGTCGCCCACGCTGGTCACAGGCGCCACCGACGCCCGGCACTACAGCCGGGTGAGCGAGCATGTATACCGCTTCAGCGGTGTGCAGATGACCAAAGATGAGCGCGCCTTGGTACACGGTCATGATGAGCGCATACGGCTTGGTTCACTCAGCAAGGCGGTGGCGTTTTACATCGCCTTGATGGAACAACTATAAGGAGGAAGCATGGATATTTCGTTTGTCGGCATTGGCGTGATGGGTCGGGGCATGGTGAAAAACCTGCTACAGCACGGGCACACCGTGCATGTGTACAGCCGCAGAAAGGTGTCGGCTGAGGGTGTGGTAGAGCAGGGCGCCATCTGGCATGACAGTTTGGCGGATTGTGCCGCGGCCTCGGATGTGGTCATCACCATCGTTGGCTACCCCAAAGACGTGGAGCAGGTGTACTTTGGCGATGGCGGTATCCTGGACAACGCCCGGCCCGGCGCCACGCTGATTGACATGACCACTACCTCCCCCCGCCTGGCGGAGCGCATCTACAAAGCCGCCCGGGAAAAGGGCCTGCAGGCGCTGGACGCCCCGGTGTCCGGCGGCGACAGCGGCGCCCAGCAG
>CAYFSN010000004.1:0-2863 GCA_964345845.1 uncultured Christensenella sp. | reverse complement strand
AGGGCACGCTGGCCATTATGGTGGGCGGCGACGAGGCTGCCTTTGAGGCCATGGTGCCGGTGTTTTCCTGCATGGGCAAGTCCATCCGCTATGAAGGCGGGGCCGGCATGGGCCAGCACACCAAAATGGCCAACCAAATCGCCATCGCGGGTGCCGTGTGCGGCGTGGCGGAGGCCGTGGCCTATGCCCGCGCGGTGGGGCTGGATGAGGAGCTGATGCTGCAGACCATCTCCGGCGGCGCCGCCGGCAGCTGGCAGTTGAGCAACAACGGACCCAAGATGGCCAAGGGCGACTTCGCGCCCGGCTTTTTCATCAAACACTTCATCAAGGACATGGCCCTGGCCAAGGACGAGGCGGACGAGCGCGGCAAAGCGCTTCCCATCCTGGAAAAGGTGCTGGGCATGTATCAGGCCATGGAGGCCCGCGGCCTGGGCGATGAAGGCACGCAGGCGATCATCCGTGCCTACGAAAAAGCAGAGCAGTGATAGCGCTTGCCCGGGGGTTCCTGCGCATTCGCAGTGCGCAGGAGGATGACGCGCCAAGGCTGAACCATTGGTGGAACGACGGCGCTGTGATGGCGCACGCCGGTTTCCCCGATGGGCTAAAGCAGCCCCTTTCTGAAACTGTGGAAGGCATCCGCCGCAGCTTGGCCGGCGGCGGATGGCTGTGCATGATGGAAGCGGATGGGGTCCCCATCGGGGAGTGCGCCCTTCACGTGCAGGACGGGCAGGGTATGCCGGGTTCGAAGATATGTGAAACCTCCTGGCAAAACCGCGGGCTTGGGCCCCATTTCATCTCCATGACCATGGACTACTACTTTGCCCAGCCAAACCTTCAGGTTGTGCGGTGGGATACCATGCTGGACAACCTGCGCGCACAGAAAGTCTACGAAAGGCTGCCTGGGGTGAAGCGCCTGGCGGTGCAGGAAAACGCCTGGCGTGATCAGCGGGGCGTCTGGCGCAGTGCCGTGCTGTATGAACTACACAAAGAGGATTGGCTGAATGCAGAAAAACACCGCCCTTAACCCTGTTCAGGAAAAGCTTTTCGCTCTGCAGGATGCGGGGTACCGGGATTTCATCGCCAAACTGATTCCCACCATGGACAAGGAGCGCATCATCGGGGTGCGCACCCCGGCGCTTCGCGCGCTGGCGAGGGAACTGCGCGGCACCCCGCAGGCGGAACAATTGCTGTTGAGCCTGCCGCACCAATACCACGAGGAAAACCAGCTGCATGGCTTTCTGGTGGAGATGGAGCGGGACTTTGACCGCGCCCTGCATTTGACGGACGCCTTTTTGCCGTATGTGGACAACTGGGCGACATGCGATACCTTCCGCCCCAAGGTGTTTAAAAAGCACCCGCAGGCGGTGTACCAGCAGGTGCTTCACTGGCTGAAATCGCCGCACGTATACACCCGGCGCTACGCCATGGGGGTGTTGATGGCGAACTACATGGACGAACACTTTGACCCCAGTTACCTGGACCTGGTGGCGGACCACCCCAGCGGGGAATACTACCTGGACATGATGCGCGCGTGGTACTTCGCTACCGCGCTGACCAAGCGCTATGAGCAGGCGCTGCCCTATATACTGCAGCGCCGTATGGCCCGGTGGACGCATACAAAGGCCATCCAGAAAGCGGTGGAGAGCCGCCAAATCAGCGATGCGCGAAAAGCGGAATTGAGGAGTTTGCGGTACTGATGAACCAGGAGCAAAAAACGGAGCGCTGTTGCTGCTGCGCCGAGGGCATACAGCGTCTGACAATGAGGCCGGAAGAAGCGGCCGACCATGACGTCGTGGAGGCTCTCATCCGGGAGGCCTTCTGGAATGTGTACTGCCCGGGGGCAGATGCCCATTATCTGCTGCATATGTTGCGCAAAAGCCCGGCGTATCTGCCGGATTTGCACATCCTGGCGATGGACGCGGACGAGCCGGTTGGCAGCGCGGTATACAGCCGTGCCTATGTTGTCGCACCGGAGCAGGACCCTGTGGAGGTGCTTACCCTGGGGCCCCTGGGCGTGCGGCCGGCCTGGCAAAAACGGGGCGTGGGCAGCATGCTGATGGGGTACAGCCTGGCGGTGGCCAAGCACCGCGGCGAGCGCGCCGTGCTGCTGATGGGCAGCCCGCAGTATTATGGCCGCTTCGGCTTTTGCCCGGCATCTTCCTTTGGCCTGACCCTGTCTGACGGTACCGCGCCCGATGCCTTCATGGCGCTGGAGCTGTACCCGGATGCCCTGTCCCGCGTGCGGGGCACCTGGCAGTCTGACCCCGCCTTTGACAACCAGCCGCCAGAAGCGCTGGCAGCTTATGACGCGCGCTTCCCCCATAAGGAGAAACTGGTGCTGCCGGGGCAGTTGTACTAATCCAGATAGTTCTAACGGTTCTAACGGTTACAACATTGTTATAACCGTTAGAACCGTTTGGTCAAGTCTGATTTATTTTATAGTTAGTTTTCTCAGCGCTTTATCAGCACCACACTCACATCATTTACATTGGTGCCGGTGGGGCCGGTGATGATGAGGCCGTCGGTTGGCTGCAGGGCGTGGTAGGCGTTGTTGTCGTTGAGCGCATCGTGGATGTTGATGCCAAGTACGCCCAGCTGCTGGGCGGTGTCCTGGTCGGCGTAGCCGCCGGCGGCGTCGGTGGGGCCGTCGGTGCCGTCAGAGCCCAGGGAGAACACCGCCGTATCACGAAGCCCCGCGATGCCCTGCGCCGCGGACAGCGCGATTTCCTGGTTGCGGCCGCCTTTGCCCGTGCCTGTGACGCGCACCACCGTTTCCCCCCCGGCAATGAAGCACAGGCTCTTGTCCGCGTCCTGGTGGTACTGGGCGATGCTGGCCAGAAAGCTGCCCGCCTCCCGTGCCTGG
>CAYFSN010000003.1:38697-53871 GCA_964345845.1 uncultured Christensenella sp. | reverse complement strand
GTAGTAATGCAGCGCCCGCTGGAGCACGTGGAGCATGTCATGGGCGTTGTAGTTAAAGAAACTAAAGCCGTTGCCCTGGCCGGTGTAGTCGTTGTAGCTAAGCACCGTATCGCGCAGGCCGCCGGTTTCCCGGACGATGGGCAGGGTGCCGTAACGCATGGCAATCATCTGGCTGAGGCCGCAGGGCTCAAACTGGCTGGGCATTAAGAACATGTCGCAGCCGGCATAAATGCGGTGGGCCAGTTCGTGGTCCATGGCAAAGCGGGCGGCAACGCGGCCGGGGTAGTTTTGCTCCGCCCAGCTAAACAGGTTCACATAGCGGCTTTCGCCCATGCCCAGCACCACCAGCTGCACGTCTTCGCGCATGATGTCGGAGATGACATAGTCAACCAGATCCAGGCCCTTCTGATTGCTCAGGCGCCCCACCATGCCGATGATGGGCACCTCAGGACGCACCTGCAGGCCCAGCTGCTCTTGCAGCACGCGCTTGTTGATGGCCTTGCCGGACAGGTCGTCCGCCGAATAGTTGGCCACAATGCTGGTGTCGGTGGCGGGGTTGTACTCTTCGGTATCGATGCCATTCAAAATGCCGCTGAGGTGGTTGCTCTTCGCGCGCAGCAGGCCGTCCAGCCGCTCGCCGTAGTAGGCGGTCTGAATTTCTTCTGCGTAGCTGGGGCTGACGGTGGTGACCTCATCGGCGTACACCACACCGGCCTTGAGGAAGTTGGCCGCGCCAAAGTACTCCAGCTTGTCATCCGTGAACACATTATCCGGCAGGCCCAGCACATCCTGCACGGCTTTGATGCCGAAGATGCCCTGGTACTGCAGGTTGTGAATGGTCATCACCGACTTGATGTTGGCAAAGTGGGGCAAGTGGCTGTACTGCAGTTTCAGCAGTGCGGGCACCATGCCGGCCTGCCAGTCATGCGCGTGGACGACGTCCGGCTCAAAGGGGATGAGCGGCAGGCAGGAAAGCGAGGCGTTTGAGAAGAACGCGAAGCGCTCGTACTCGTCCCCGCCCACGCCGTAAATGTAGTTGCGGCCAAAGTAATAGCGGTTGTCCACAAAGTAGTAGGTGACGCCGTCCATCTCCAGCGCTTCGATGCCGCAGTACTGGCGGCGCCAGCCCAGGCCGAGTTCGAAGTCCAGCACGTGGCGCATTTGCTGTTCGTACTTTTCGGGGATGGCCGAGTACTTGGGCATGATGACCCGCACGTCATTTCCTTTGCTGGCCAGTACCGGCGCCAAAGAGCCCACCACATCAGCCAGGCCGCCCGTTTTTACAAAGGGCACGCACTCACTGGCGACAAATAATATCTTCAACTGGGATCACTCCTTTCGGTCAATAGACCAGCAAACCCTACCATGTTAAAGTTTAGACTGTCAAGTTCTTGGCGATGACCACCGGATGTTCTTTCACACCAATCAGGCGGGAGTTTTCGCGCACGGTGACTTGCTTATCCAGGATGCAGTGCTCAATTTCGCTGCCCTGGTAGATGACCGAGTCCTGCATAACGATGCAGTTTTTGACGGTTGCGCCGGGTTTGATGATGGTGCCTCGGAACAGGATGGAGTTTTCCACCGTGCCTTCAATGATGCAGCCGTCCGCAATGAGGGAGTTTTTAACCGCCGCGCCCTGCTTGTACTGGGCGGGCATTTCATCGCGCAGCTTGGTCCAGATGGGGCGCTCCTGGGAGAACAGCATTTCCTTCACCTGGGGGTTCAGCGCGTCCATGTTGGCGTCGTAGTAGCTGGTTACAGAGTCCATCAGCCATACTTTGCCGGGCACCTCATAGGAGCCTACTTTGTACATCTTCTCGCGAATCATCTGCATTAACAGTTCGCGGCTGAAGTGGTGGTAGCCGGCCGCAGCGGCGCGGTCCACCAGGTCGATGAGCAGTTCGCGGCGCAGCAGGAAGGCGCCGATGTAGGTGTTGCCGTAATGGGGGATGGTGGGGTCGCACTCCATCTGGAAGACGGTGCCGCCCTCGCCGATGTCCAGGTAGCGGCCCTGGCCGTGCCGGCGGGCGGAGCGCTCTCTGGAGTACATCAGGGTGATGTCGGCGCCCATGTCCAGGTGGGTTTTGAGCATGTCTTCAAAGTCGGCGCTGTAGAGCACATGGGAGTCAGACACCACGATGTAGCGTTCCTTGGAGCGGCGCAGGAAGCCGATGTTGGAGCGCAGCGCGTCAAGCAAGCCTTCATACACGCCCACGTTGTCCCGAGACATGTTGGGCGGCAATATGGTCATGCCGCTGCGCTTGCCGTGCAGGTCCCACTCACGCCCGCTGCCCAGGTGGTCCATCAGGCTGTGGTAGTTCTTTTGCATGATGATGCCGATGTTGTGGATGTTGGAGTGAATCATGGAGCTGAGCAGAAAGTCTATCAGCCGGTAGCGCCCCATGATGGGCAGCGCCGCCACCGCGCGGTAGCGCGTCAGGTCGCGCAGTTCATCCATGCGCTCCCCGGTATAAATGAGGCCAACAATGTTGTTTTTCATGGCTATACCCCCTTACTCGCCCACTTGCTCGCCGGCGGTCACCACTGTGCCGCTGTCGAGCACCGTTTCTTTGCCAACTACAGCGATGTCGCCGGTCGGCTCGCCCACCTTGCAGTCAGCCGCGATGACGGCCGACTCCGCGCAAATCGCCCGGGTGACCACCGCGCCGCTCTTTACTTGTACAAACGGCATCAGCACGCTGCCTTCCACCGTGGCGCCCTCTTCCACCGTGACGCCGGCCGACAGGATGGAGTTTTTCACCACACCGCGGATGACACAGCCCTCGGTAATCAGGCTGTTTTCCACCGCGCCGGTGTCGGAGATAAAGTGCGGCGCCATGCCCATGTTGCGCGCGTAGATGCGCCAGTTGCGGTCGTGCAGGTCGATTGGCGGCGGCACCTCAAGCAGGTCCATGTTGGCATCCCACAGGCTTTCAATGGTGCCCACGTCCTTCCAGTAGCCGTTGAAGTTGTAGGCGCTGAGCAGCTCCCCGCTGTTGAGCATGGTGGGGATGATGTTCTTGCCAAAGTCATTGTAGGACTTGGGGTCCTGCTCGTCATCGATGAGCAACTGCCGCAGCTTTTTCCAGGTGAATACATACACGCCCATGGAGGCGTTGTTGGACTTGGGCTTCTTGGGCTTCTCCTCAAACTCGATGATGCGGCCTCCTTCGTCTGTATTCATGATGCCAAAGCGGCTGGCTTCCTCCCATGGCACCGGACGCACCGCGATGGTGCAGGTGGCGCCGCGGTCGATGTGGTGGGCCAGCATGTCGGCGTAGTCCATCTTATAGATATGGTCGCCGGAAAGAATGAGCACATAGTCCGGGTCGTATTGTTCAATAAAAGCCAGGTTTTGGTAGATGGCGTTGGCGGTGCCGCGGTACCATTCACCGGCCTTGCCCTTCACATAGGGCGGCAGCACATAGACGCCGCCGGAATTAAGGTCCAAATCCCACGGGCTGCCATTGCCGATGTAGGCGTTCAGTTCCAGCGGCTGCCACTGCGTCAGCACGCCCACCACGTCAATGTCGGAGTTGGCGCAGTTGCTCAGCGGAAAGTCGATGATGCGGTACTTTCCACCAAAGGGTACGGCGGGCTTGGCTGTGTGCCGCGTCAGAATTCCCAGTCGGCTGCCCTGTCCGCCGGCCAGCAGCATCGCGACACATTTTTTCTTTCGAATCATGCTCATTCCTCCTTGGCAATCACTTTGTTTTTTCCAGGGGTTACAATATCGGGCGCCGCCTGAAGCCGCGGTCGCTTTTGATAGGTAAAGTACACGCTGCTCAGCGGGGGAACGCAAACCTCTGCCGACCAGTCAAACTCGCCCTCGGGGATGTCCTGGGCGCGGATGGGCTGGGCGTTGTACTGGTCAGACCCGCCAAAGCGCTTCAGATCGCTGTTGAGGGCCTCGGTAATCACCCCGTCCGCCGGCAGGCCAAAGCGGTACTGCGGCAGGAACTGGGGGGTGAAGTTGGTTACACAGATGATGCCGTTGCCCTCTTTATCCCACCGGGTGAAGATGACAACGGAGTTATCGATGTCGTTGGGCTGCAGCCACTGAAAGCCGGACCAGCTGTCTTCCACCTGCCACAGCGGCGGGTGTTCTTTGTAAAAGTGGTTTAACTCCCGCACGTAGCGCTGCATTTCCGGGTGACGCTCATACACCAGCAGGAACCAATCCAGCTGATCGTCGTCCTTCCATTCGATGTAGTGGCCAAACTCACCGCCCATGAACAGCAGTTTCTTGCCGGGGTGGGCCATGGTGTAGCCGTACAGTGCCCGCAGGCCCGCGAACTTGCGCCACAGGTCGCCCGGCTGTTTGTCCAGCATGGAGTGCTTACCGTGCACCACCTCGTCGTGGCTGAAGGGCAATATATAGTTTTCGCTGAACGCGTAGTGCAGCGAGAAGGTGAGCTTGCTGTGGTGCCATTTGCGGTGAATGTGGTCCAGTTTGATGTAGCTGAGCATGTCGTTCATCCAGCCCATGTTCCACTTAAAGCCAAACCCAAGCCCGCCCAGGTAGGTGGGCTTAGTCACCATGGGGAAGGCGGACGACTCCTCCGCGATGGTCATGGCGCCGGGGAAGTCGTGGTAGACCGTTTCGTTCAGCCGCTGCAGGAATGCGATGGCGTCCAGGTTTTCCCGGCCGCCGTGCTTGTTGGGCAGGTAGTCGTTTTCGCGGCCAAAGTCGTGGTACAGCATGGAGCTGACCGCGTCACACCTCAAACCGTCCGCGTGGAAGTATTCCAGCCAGAAGCAGGCGTTGCTCAGCAGAAAACTGCAGGCCTCGCCGCGGGCATAGTCGAACATCATGGTGCCCCACTGCTTCATTTCGGCGCGGCGGGGGTCTGCGTGCTCGTAGCAGGGGGTGCCGTCAAAGTGCCGCAGGCCGATTTCGTCCCGGGGGAAGTGGGCGGGCACCCAGTCAAGGATGACGCCGATGTCCGCCTGGTGCAGGCGGTCGACAAACTGCATGAACTCCTGCGGGCTGCCGTGGCGCGCCGTGGGCGCGTAAAAGCCCGTGACCTGGTAGCCCCAGCTCATGTCCAGAGGGTGCTCCATCACCGGCAGCAGTTCTACGTGCGTGTAGCCCATCTCCTGAATGTAGGGGATGAGCTGGTCGGCGATTTCTGTATAACTGAGCATCTCGCCGTCTTCACTGCGGCGCCAGCTGCCCAGGTGCATTTCGTAAATGTTGATGGGGCTGTGGTAAGGGTCCCACTTGGCGCGCTTTTTCATCCAGGCGTTGTCCCCCCACTTGTAGCCGTCCAAATCACACAGCAGGCTGGCGGTGTTGGGCCGCAGTTCGCTGCGGGTGGCGTAGGGGTCCGCCTTCAGGGCAAAGGAGCCGTCCTGGCTGTACACCACATATTTATACCCCCGCAGTTTTTCCGCGGCGTCTGGATAGTTAAACCGCTCCGGGTCCGCTTCGGGGGTGAACAGCACGTCTGACAGCCGCAGCTCCCAGGTGCCGTCATGTTGTTTTTCCATGGGGTACTTGTGGCGGTCCCACAGGCAAAACTCGCCCGTCAGCATCACAGCGCGGGCGTTGGGGGCCCAAACGGCAAAGTGCCACATGGGTTTGCCATCCTGCATAACGGGATGCGCGCCCAACATGCGGTAGGCATGGCGGCTGGTGCCGTTGTGAAAAGCCTGCCGCTCTTGTTCCGTGGGGGGCTTGTACTGCAAGTCTGTCCCTCCCTTGCGGTCATTCATTTGGTTCGGGCGGGCATAGGCCGCCTTACTTGTCCTGGGATGAGTATAGCATAATACATTCACAAAGAACAAGCGACGCGCCGGGATGCCAGATTGTATATCCCGTGCATTTTAGGCACCGCAGCAGGCGGCCTTTCATGCCTCCATGAACCATTTAAAAGGGCAGCCACAGGGCTGCCCGAAGGGGAGAGGCCGCATGCGAAATGAAGGCCTGCTTTATGGATGGAAAATGACCCAGCTGTGATACGAAGGGGCGCGTCACAGCGGGCCATGAATGGGGTTACAGGAAGTCGCAGATGATGCTTAAGTCTGTATGGGCTCGGCCAACAGCCTGTAGCCTACACCGTGGATGGTTTCAAACAGCGTTTCACCCATTTTGCGGCGCAGGCGCTGTACATGCACGTCCACCGTGCGGCTCTTGCCCGGGCACACGTAGCCCCAGGCGGTGCAAAGCAGTTCGTCCCGGGTGCAGGGCTCGGGCGCGCTGCACGCGAGTGCCCGCAGCAAGCGGTACTCCTGCGCTGTCAGGTAGCAGGGTTCGCCGTCCATCCACACCTGGTTTTCTTTGTCGTTGAGCGCGATGACGCCCTGCGTATCAGATTCTCTTCGCGTTTCCGTCAGCAGACTGGTCATGTTATCACCTCAACCATATAGACGCTGTACGGAGCCAAAATGTTGCAAAAGTTTTCTAAAAATGTGAGATAAATGTTAAGTTCGCAGGAAACGGTCGCAGAAAATGACCAGTTTAGACATCGGGTTTATTCCGTGACAACCTTTCGTACGGCAGCCACCGCGAGGGAGACTTCCTGCGGTGTGCTTGAAAAACTGAATGAGAAACGCACCGTGCCCTGCGGATAGGTGCCCAGGGTGCGGTGGGCCAGAGGGGCGCAGTGCAAGCCGCAGCGCAGCGCCAAGCCGGCTTCCTGGTAGAGGGCGTCGGCAATGAGGGCATTGTCCCGCGGGCTAAAGTCCAGCGAAACCACGGCCACCCGGTCGGTTAAGTCTTCAGGCCCCGCCACCCGGACGCCGGGCAGTAGCCGCACCCCCTCTAAAAACTGGTCGCAAAGCGCCATTTCCTGAGCATGCAGTTTGGCCATGTCCTGTGTTTCCAGCCAGGCAAGCGCGGCCGACAGGCCATAGATGCCCGGCAGGTTCATGGTGCCGGCCTCCAGTTTGTCCGGCATGGCGCTGGGCATGAGCAGGCTGTCGGACTGGCTGCCGGTGCCGCCCAACACCAGTGGCGAAAGCTGCTTGGCGAATGCCGGGCTGAGCAGCAGTGCGCCGATGCCCTGGGGGCCGCGCAGGCCCTTGTGGCCGGGCACGCACAGGGCAGACAGGTGAAGCGCTTCAAAGGATACCGGGATGTGTCCAGCTGTTTGCGCGGCATCCAGCGCCAGCGGAATGCCGAGTTCCTGGCAGACGCGCCCCACCGCTTCCACCGGCTGCACGGTGCCCGATACATTGGAGGCGTGCTGCATCATCATCAGCCTGGTGTGGGGCTGTACGTGCCGTTTGATGTCGTCCGGGTTTAATCGTCCCTGGCTGTAGCACGGCAGGCAGGTGTAAGTAATGCCCCTTTGTGAAAGCATCTCCAGCGGGCGCATCACTGCGTTGTGCTCCATGGCGGTGGTCAGCACATGGTCGCCTGCTTTCAGATAGCCTTGCAGCACCTGGTTGATGGCGTAGGTGGTGCCGGGGGTAAACAGCGCGTGGTCCGGGTGTTCAAAGGAAAACAGGCGGCACAGCCGCTCCCTGGCCTCCAGTACATACATGGCGGCCTGATTGGCCGGGTCATAGTTGCCCCGGTTCACATTGGCGCCCACCTGCTGTATGTACGAAGCCATGGCCTGCGCCACCCCCGGCGCCTTGGGGAAGGAGGTGGCGGCGTGGTCCATGTATACAAGTGGCTGTGGTTGCATATTCTTAAACCTCATGATAGAATGCGTTGGCATTTATTTAACGAAATAAACGTCTGCTTACTGGTGAACTTGGTGTTCTGCGGCAGCGGCATGGCGTTTTGTTTGTCAAGTATATCATAAGGGGAAAAGGGAGGAAACAATGGACAAGCAATCTGTTGGCAGGAAGCACCTGGGGGGCATCATTGTAGGCGCATTGGTGGGGCTGATTGCCCTGGCATTGGTGGAGTTTGGCAACCCCGCGAACATGGGTTTTTGCATCGCCTGCTTCCTGCGGGATATCGCGGGCAGCACCAAGCTGCACACCGCGGGTGTGGTGCAGTACTTCCGCCCGGAAATCGTGGGGCTGGTGCTGGGCGCGTTCCTTATTTCGCTGATTAACAAAGAGTTTAAGCCCCGCGGCGGTTCCTCGCCCATGGTGCGGTTCCTGCTGGGCGGCTTTGTGATGATTGGCGCGCTGATGTTCCTGGGCTGCCCGCTGCGCATGATGCTGCGCATCGGCGGCGGCGACCTGAACGCCATCGTGGGCCTGCTGGGCTTTGTGGTGGGCATTCTGGCCGGCGTAATGGCGCTGAACAAGGGCTTCACCCTGCAGCGCGCCCACAAGCAAAGCTGGCTGGAGGGGGCCGCGTTCCCCATCGCCTTGGGGCTGCTGTTTATCGTGTGGCTGCTGTTTCCCTCGTTCTTCGCGCTGTCCGAATCCGGCCCCGGCGCGCTGCAGGCGGCCGTGGTGCTCAGCCTGGGCGGCGGCCTGCTGGTGGGCGTGCTGACCCAGCGCAGCCGGCTGTGCTGTGCGGGCGGCGTGCGCGATGCCATCATGTTCAAAGACTTTCACCTGCTTTCAGGCTTCCTGGCGGTGATCATTACGGTGCTGATTGGCAACCTGGTGCTGGGCCGCTTCAACCTTGGCTTTGAAAACCAGCCGGTTGCCCATACCGACGGCCTGTGGAACTTCCTGGGCATGGCGCTGGTTGGCTGGGGCAGCACACTGCTTGGCGGCTGCCCGCTGCGTCAGCTGATTCTGGCTGGCGAAGGCTCCAGCGACGCCGGTGTTACGGTGCTGGGGTACATTGCCGGCGCTGCCTTCGCGCACAACTTCGCGCTGGCGTCCTCCGGCGCTGGCGCCACGCCCAACGGCATGTGGGCCACGGGCATCGGCCTGGTGGTGGTGCTGCTGGTATCGGTCATCGGCGCCCGGATCGCAGAGCGCTAAGGCGCCTGAGCACACAAGCACAATAGGAAGAATAAGGAGAAAACCATGCACATCATAGATGCCCAGGGCCGCGCGTGCCCGGAACCCGTATTGCTTACCAAGAAGGCGCTGAAAGACCACCCCGAAGGGCTGGACATTCAGGTAGACAACATCGTCGCGGCGGAGAACATCACCCGCTTTGGCCAGAACCTGGGCTACCAGGTGAACCGCCAGGAGCAGGACGGCGTGTATACGCTCTCCCTGCGCAAGTGAGCTTCATCAAAGCACGGTGAACGACTATATCGCCACCTTTTACACCCACCATGCGGCCCTGGTCAGCACGCGCGCGCTGTGTAAAGCAGGGCTTGCTGCCCGCATGATGCCGGTGCCCAGGACGCTGAGTTCCTCCTGCGGCACTTGTGTGCGCTACCAGGCGCAGGAAGAAGCCAGGCACTTGCTGCACGCCGACTATGAGCAAATCGTGCTGGTGACCGACGACGGCTACCAGGTGCTGGCAGAAAACACGTAACCACAATCCCCCGGTGCACACACCGGGGGATATTTGTGCCTTATCAACTGGCAAACCTAAAAACCGCCGCGGCCGCGGTTTGACACCATCTGGCCCAATGGATACAATGTTCCTTGGCCGCTTGCGGAAACTACATGGGATGGGAGTATGCCGTGATTTATAACGATATCAAGACCATTCTGCCCCAGTTTCAATTTCGGGGCAAGTATGTTCGCGTGCGCGAAATTACCAGCGGAAATGTCAACATCACCTACTACCTGGAGTATAGGGATGGGGCGGACACCTTCCTGTACATTCTGCAGCACATCAACACCTATGTGTTCAAGAACCCCCATGAGGTCATGAGCAACATCGCGGCGGTCACCGACCACCTGCGCGCCAACCTGTTGAAGAACAACGAGCCCACCGACCGGCGGGTGCTGGAGCTGATTAAGACCCGCGACGGGCATGTGCTCTACCAGGACGAGGACGGCGAAATGTGGCGGGCATATACCTTCATTGACAAGGCGGCGGCGCTGGACATCGTGGAGTCGCCCGAGCAAATGGAAGAAATCGGCCGGGGTTTCGGCAACTTTCAAAAGCTGCTGTTCGACTTTCCGGCGGAACGTCTGTACGACTCCATTCCCAACTTCCACCACACCACCAAGCGTTTTTACGCCTTTGTGCGGGCGGTGGACCAGGACAAGGCCGGCCGCGTGCGCTTTCTGGAAGACGAAATCGAGTTCATGTTCGAGCATCGCCGCATGATGGGTAAAATTGTACGCATGCTGGAATCCGGCCACCTGCCTTTGCGGGTGACCCACAACGACACCAAGGCCAATAACGTGCTGCTGGACGATGAAACCGGGCGCGCCATCTGCGTCATTGACCTGGACACCGTCATGCCCGGCTCTTCGCTGTATGACTATGGCGACGCCATCCGCTATGGCGCCTCCACCGCGGCGGAAGATGAACCGGACACCGCCAAAATCGGCCTGGATATGGCGAAAGTAAAGGCATTTACCCGCGGCTTTATTGAAGAGACCAGCGGCTTTTTAACCGATGAGGAACTGCGTCAGCTGCCCCTGGGGGTCAAGGTCATCACCTGTGAGTTGGCGCTGCGCTTTTTAACTGACTATATCGACGGCGACCTCTACTTCAAGGTAAACTCGCCCGACCATAACCTCATTCGCGCCCGGGCGCAAATTGCCCTGCTAAAGGATGTGGAGCGCCACGAGGCCGAAATGCAGGCCATGTGCGACCGCTACCTGGAGCGCTACAAGAAAATCAACGGCGGGCGCTAAACCTGCTGCCAGACCAACAGCGTGCCTTTTCGCACGCCAATCATGGCCCGGGTGAAAAGCGCGCGGTTGGATACCCCTAAGGGGTTGTGGGCGTGCAGGGTCAGGCTGTCCGCCTGATAATCGAGCCCCCGCAGGGACACGCCCTGGCTTGTGTCTGTGGCGCTGAACACTGAGACTGTGGCTTGGGGGCGTGTGTGCAGCAGCAAAGTGCCATTGGTTACGGTGTGGATGGTGTAGCGGTCGGCGATGAGCCGCAGATGAAGCCCCCTGGCGCTGGCACCGGCCATGCTTTGCAGGGCGGCCAGGAAGTGATCTTCCCGTGGCCCACCCGCAACGCCATATAGCCTGAAGCGTTTGAAACCAAGACGACCGCCCAGGCGGATGGCCAGGGCCAGGTCGGTGTCGTCCTTGCGGACGGGGAACTTCAGCACCGGAATGCCCCGTACCGGCTGCGTGAAGGAGTCCATATCGCCCACCACGGCGTTGGGGCGCAGGCGCAGGCGCTGAAGGGCACTCAGGCCGCCGTCGGCCGCCAGCAGCAAGTCTTCTGGTCCGGGCATTAATCCCCGGGCACACAGGTCGCCGGCACCTACGATGTAGCAAATCCCCCTACGCATGCCTGCACCTCCGTGTTTTTTATCAGTATAGCATCCCCGGCGCCCCGCCGGAAGGGAAGGAGCCCCATGGCCAAACAAAAGAGCCTGTATACCTGCAACGCCTGCGGGTATGAATCGCCCCGCTGGTACGGCAAGTGCCCCTCCTGCGACGCGTGGAACGCGCTGGAGGAAACCCTGGCGCCCGTGGCCAGCGCGAGTGCTAAGCCCAAGGAAATGAAGCAGCGGGGCGGCACCGGCGCCGATGCCACGCCCATTACCGATATTGAAGCGGAGGCCACGCTGCACCAAACAACCGGCATCCCGGAGTTTGACCGGGTGTTGGGCGGCGGTGTGGTGGAGGGCTCTTTGCTGCTGCTGGGCGGCGAGCCCGGTGTGGGCAAAAGCACGCTGCTGATGCAGGTCTGCGCGCAGTTGGCAGCTGGTGGCAAGCGGGTGCTGTACATCACTGGCGAAGAAAGCGCCCGGCAGCTGAAACTGCGTGCCCGCCGCATCGGCGCTGAGCATGGCAGCCTGCTGGTGCTGGCGGAAAACGCCATGGACGCGGTGGAAAGGAAGTTGGAACACCTGCAGCCGGACTTTGTCATCGTGGATTCTATCCAGACCATGTACCGGCCGGAGATGGCCAGCGCGCCAGGCTCGGTCAGCCAGGTGCGGGAAAGCGCTTCGCTGTTCATGCGCTACGCGAAAACCACGGGCTGCGCGGTGTTTCTGGTGGGGCATGTGACCAAGGAGGGCGCCATCGCAGGGCCGCGTGTGCTGGAGCATATGGTGGACGTGGTGCTGTACTTTGAAGGCGACCACCAGAGGGAGTATCGCCTGCTGCGCGCGGTGAAAAACCGCTTTGGCTCGGTGAATGAACTGGGCATCTTTGAAATGACCGGGGACGGCATGCGGGCGGTGGATGGCGCAAGCGAAGCGCTGTTAAGCGGCCGCGCCAGGGATGCCAGCGGCTCGGTGGTGTTCTGCGGCATGGAGGGCACGCGCCCCATGTTGGTGGACATGCAGGCGCTGGCGACCCGCTCGTTTTTCACTTCCCCCCGGCGCACGGTAAACGGCATGGAGCAGGGGCGCATCGCGCTGTTGCTAGCGGTGCTGGAAAAGCGCGTGGGGCTTCGGCTGTATGACCAGGATGTCTACGTCAATGTGGCCGGCGGCATGAGCCTGGACGAACCCGCCGCCGACCTGCCGCTGTGCCTGGCAGTGGCGTCTTCCGTGGCGGACAAAGCCCTGCCGATGGACTTGGCGGCCATGGGCGAAGTGGGTCTGGCAGGGGAAGTGCGCTCCATTCCCCAGATGGAACGACGTTTGGCGGAGTGCGCCCGTATGGGCTTCACCCAGGTCATTTGCCCCAAGGAGCGCGGCACCAAGTGGCAGGTGCCCAAGGGCATCACCCTGCACCAGGTGGAAACGCTGCGCCAGGCCGTGGCTGTGATGCACAGCCTGGCATAGTTCTGCCCCTTGAGCAGCCTTTTGAAAACTATGAATTAATTCATAATCACGCAAGCAAATTGTTACAAAACTTCATGCTTCCTTCGTTGTTATGCCCTTCACAATGTGCTACACTCGCCGCACGAGGTGTACCCTGAAGGCCTGTATCAAAAGGAGGCAAATATGTTGAAAAAAGTCGTTGCGCTCGTTTTGTTGACCGTGCTGCTGGCCGGCAGCCTGTCCGCCATGGCGGCACTGCGGCCTGGCGACAGCGGTAACCAGGTCGCGGCTGTACAGCAGCGGCTGAAGACCCTGGGCTACTATGATGGCGTGGTGGATGGCAAGTTTGGCGATGACACCTACAAAGCAGTGTGGTGGTATCAAAAGAACAACGGCCTGAAGGTGGATGCCATTGTGGGCACCGCCACCATGGCCAAGCTGTTCCCGCCGACACCTGTGGACGTAACCAAACCGCCGTCCGGCGCAAGGCCCAGAATGGCCATGGGCTCCCGCGGCGCGTGGGTCAGTTACCTGCAGGCGCGGCTGAAGGTGCTGGGCTACTACACCGGTCGGGTGGACGGGGTCTTTGGTGCGGGTACCCGTAACGCGGTCATTGAACTGCAGGACAACAATGCCATCGCCAAGGACGGCGTGGTGGGCAGCCGCACCGGTAAGCTGATTTTCAGCGAGCACGTCATCGGCAAGTCCGCGCGGGACACCGCCGGCGGGCACAGCAAACTGCGCATTAAGTTTGGCGACCAGGGAGAGTATGTCACCCAGATTCAGAGCCGCCTAAAGGCGCTGGGCTACTTTGACGGCAAGGTGGACGGCAAGTTTGGTTACTATACGTTTGTCCGCGTGCGCTGGTTCCAGAAAGCCTACGACCTGAAGGTGGACGGCGTGGTGGGCCCCGCCACCTGGGCGGCGCTGTTCCCAGGCTGAGCATACACAGAATAGAAGAAGCCGCCGCGGTCATCCGCGGCGGCTGTTTTTGTGGAAGGATATGATTGGGCTTACGCTTCCAGCGCGGCCTGGCGCTGCTCCAGTTCCTGCAGGGGCTTTTTCGCGCGCCAGAGGATGAGGAAGCCCATCAGGAACAGCGTTAGCAATGCCAGCGTACCGTAGCTGGAGCGACCGGTCATGGAGCCGATGACCGCGTACAGCAGCGGCCCCACCACGGTGGCGAACTTGCCAAAGATGTCAAAGAAGCCGAAGAACTCGTTGGAGCGGTTCTTGGGCACCAGCTTGCCAAAGTAGCTGCGGCTGACGGCCTGAATGCCGCCCTGCACCGTGCCCACCAACAGCGCCATGGCCCAGAACATGATGGAACTGCGGCTGATGGCCGCGCGGTAGTTTGCGCGGATGTCGTTGTTCTCCTGGGCGAAGGTATCAATGCCCGCGGCCAGGCGCGTGTTGACGGCATCGGCGGTGGCGGCGTCCACGCCGTCCAGTTCAACCTTTAGCAGCGGGTCTGCGCTGTAGGCATCCTGGGCCAGCAGCGCTGCGCGGGCTTCGTCATAGTACGCGTCCAGCGCAGGGGTGACTGCTTCCTTGTCCAGGTTGTGGGCGGTGACCACTTCCTCGGTGAGGGCGTCGGTGGCGCTGATGTAGCCAGCGTCAAAGGCGTCCTGATGCGGCTCCAGCGTGAAGCCCATGATGAATCCCACACAGCAGATGACCATGTACACCACAATGGCGATCATGATGGCGCGGCGGGTGCTGATTTTCTGGGCCATTCTGCCAAACAGGATGGAGCTGGGCATGGCCACAATCTGCGTGACCAGCAGCGCCAGAATCATGCCCACGGCGCCCAGCCCCAGGGCGGTGCCGTACGCGGTGGAAATGCTGATGACCGTGCCCACGCCGTCAACATAGAAGAAGTACGCCAGCACAAACAGGAACATGCCGCGGTTCTGCACGATTTCCTTGGCGGTGTTCAGCACGTTGCGGAAAATCTGCCCGCCGCTCATTTTCTCTGAGCGCTCGATGTAGTGCTCTTGGCGCACATTCTTTAAAAACGGAATGCTGAACAGCAGTCACCACGCGGACGTGATGAGGATGGCGAACTTTTGCGCCACGGGGCTGCCGTACCCCAGCCACAGCAGCATGCCGATGGACAGCACAAAGGGGATGGTGCTGCCGCCGATATAGCCCATGGCGTACCCCCAGGAGGATACCTTGTCCATACGCTCGTTGGTGGTGACGTCGGTGAGGAAGCTGTCGTAAAACAGGTTGGCGCCGGAAAAGCCGATGTGGCTGATGACATAGCCGATGAGCATCATGCGCCAATCCGTCATGAAGGCAAGCGATGCCGTTGTGACGACACCCAGCAGCATGAAGCCGGTGAACAGCTTTTTCTTCATGCCCTTGTAGTCGGCGATGGCCCCCAGGAAAGGGGAGATGACTGCGATGATCAGGGTGGTCAGCGCCGTACCCAGGCTCCACCAATGGTCGCCTGATTCGCCGGCGACACTGACAAAGATGGTGGGGA
>CAYFSN010000003.1:36665-38685 GCA_964345845.1 uncultured Christensenella sp. | reverse complement strand
GCGTACACGGAGTTGGCCCAGTCGTAGAGAATCCAGCTTCTTTCCTTCAGGTTGAACCGCCTGGTTTTCTGCTGCATTGCTGCCTCCATTTGCGTAATGCCGAACTCGATGCCGCCGCCGCAATGGATGAACGCCATTCATTGAGTTCTGTTGCTGATACCAACGCGCGCTGACCTGGTCTTTGACCCCACACCCGCCGGCTGGAACCTTGCTACTAACGCTTCGCGCCCTCACGCCGTTCTCTCGGGCTTGCGCCCGGCCGGGCTTACATCTAGGCCGCACCATGCTCACCAGCACTTTGGCCGGCTTACGTGGACCGTTTTGCCTGCGGCTGGCATCGGCTTGCAACCACAGCCGCGCGTTGGCGCTTCATTATAGGCAGGAAAAAGCACAAAGCGCAAGGTTTTGATGAGACGGCCGTTCGCGTGTAATTGTCATTGCCCGGCCGCTGTGATACCATGGAACAAACCGTAAGGAGGCATACCAATGTCTGAGGAAATGAAATACCAGTCGCCGTTTTCCCAGCGCTACGCCAGCGCTGCCATGCAGGCGCTTTTTTCTGAGCGGCACAAGGTGCTGCTGTGGCGAAAACTATGGATTTGGCTGGCTGAAGCGGAGCGCGAACTTGGGCTCCATATCACCCAGGAGCAGATTGACCAGATGGAGCAGCACTTGGAAACGGTGGATGCCGCTGCCGCCCAGCGCTATGAAAAGGAACTGCGCCACGATGTCATGGCGCAGGTGCACGCCTTTGGCGACCTGTGTCCCCAGGCCCGGCCCATCATCCACCTGGGCGCCACCAGCTGCTACGTGGGCGACAACGCCGACATCCTCATCATGCGGGACGCCATGGTGCTGGTGCGCGCACGCCTGGTGGAAGTCGCGCGGGCACTGTATGCCTTTGCGGACAAATACAAGGCCATGCCCCAGCTGGGCTTTACCCACTTTCAGCCCGCCCAGCCGGTCACGGTGGGCAAGCGAGCCACCCTGTGGTTGCAGGATGTGCTCAGCGACCTGGAGGAGGTAGACCGCTTCATCAAGGACCTGCGTCCGCTGGGCTCCAAGGGCACCACGGGCACGCAGGCTTCCTTCCTGGAACTGTTTGAGGGCGACTACGACAAGGTGCGGGCGCTGGATGTGATGATATCCCGCAGCATGGGCTTTGAAAAACCCGTGGCCGTCAGCGGGCAGACCTATTCGCGCAAGCTGGACGCGCGGGCGCTGGGGGTGCTGGCCCAAATCGGGCAGACCGCCCACAAGTTCTCCAACGACATCCGCTTGCTTGCCAACCTCAAAGAAATTGAGGAGCCCTTTGAAAAGCACCAGATTGGCTCCTCCGCCATGGCCTACAAGCGCAACCCCATGCGGTCCGAGCGCATGGCCGCCCTCAGCCGCCTGCTGATTAACAACCAGCAAAATGCCGCCATGACCGCTGCCGAACAGTGGTTGGAGCGTACGCTGGATGACAGCGCCAACCGCCGCATCGCCCTGGCAGAGGGTTTCCTGGCGGCCGACGGGCTGCTGACGCTGTTTTTAAACGTGGCATCCGGCATGGTGGTCTATCCTCGGATGATTGAAAAGCGCCTGCGGGAGGAACTGCCCTTCATGGCGACCGAAAACATCATGATGCAGGCGGTGAAGCGCGGCGGCGACCGGCAGGAACTGCACGAGCGCATCCGTGTGCATTCCCACGCCGCCGGCGCACAAGTAAAGCAGCATGGCAAGCCCAACGACCTGCTTGAGCGCATCGCCCAGGATGATACCTTTGGCATGAGCCTGCAGGAGCTGGAGGCGGCGCTGACGCCCGAACACTACATCGGCTGCGCGGCCATGCAGGTGGATGATTACCTAAAGGGTGAAGCCGGGGAGACCCTGGCCCGCTTTGCTGACATCACGGTGCCGGAGGAGGCCATCCGGGTGTAAAGCCCTCAAAGCGCACAATAACTGAAAACGTTTCCGGAATCGTTTTATTCTTGGTTGACGGTGTGTTCTTTTGGGTATACACTGACTGTATCAAATA
>CAYFSN010000003.1:0-36565 GCA_964345845.1 uncultured Christensenella sp. | reverse complement strand
CGATGTTTATCGTCGGTCTGGCAGCCATCCCCGCGTCGGCGGAACAGAAGGTAGACTTTTCCCTGTTCCAGCTGAAGGTGGAAATCGACCCCATGATTCAGGCGTTCGGCAAGCTGTACAACGAAAAGCACCCTGACGTCAACATCACCGTGGAAACCCTGGGCGGCGGTGCCGACTACGGCGGCGCGCTGAAGGCCAAACTGCAGGCCGACCAGATGCCCACCATCTTCATGATTGAAGGCCTGGGCGGCTACGAACTGTGGAAGGAATACATTCTGGACATGTCCGACGCCGAGTGGGTGAAGGATACTGACCTGGCCTACTATGCGCCCGACACCGGCAAGGCTGTTGGTTTCCCCATCGCCATGGAAGGCTTTGGCCTGGGCTACAACGGCGAGATTCTGGAAAAGGCCGGCGTTGACCCCGCAACCCTGACCACCTTCTCCGCCACCAAGGCTGCCTTTGAGAAAATCGACGGCATGAAGGAAGAACTGGGCCTGGACGCCGTTGTCTCCGTTGCCACCTCCGTGGCCGGCGGCATGTGGTGGGTTACCAGCCAGCACGTGTTCAACTCCTTCTACGCGGGCTACCTGGATTACAACGATTCCTCCGTGTTTGACGCCCTGCGCAAGGGTGAAGTGGACCAGGAGCGCCTGACCGCTTTTGCCACCTACCTGAAGATGCTGTATGACTACGCCGATGAAAACGTGCTGCTCAACGGCAACTATGACGCGCAGATTAACGCGTTTGCCTCCGGCAAGACCGCGTTCATCACCCAGGGTAACTGGACCGACCCCAACATGGCGCAGCTGGAAGCCACCTTCCCCATGGGCTATGTGTCCCATAACTTCCTGGAAGAAGAGAGCACCGGCCTGTACATGGCAGCCCCCAGCTGGTTCGTGGTGAACGCCAAGGCGACCCCCGAACAGCAGAAGGCCGCGATTGACTTCCTGAACTACATGGCCACCAGCGAAGACGGCGCCAACTACATGGTGAACGAAGCCGGCATGGTGCCCGCGTTCAAGTCCGTTTCGCTCAAGCCCGCCGGTCAGTTCTCTGCCGCGCTGGTGGAAGCCAGTGCCCGCGGCGGCAACTTCAACTGGTACTTTGGCCAGACCCCCTCGGGCTTCAACCAGGACACCCTGGGCCCGATCTTTGAACTCCTGGCTACCGGCACCGTGGAAGACTTCGTTGCCGATGTCACCGCAGCCTTCGAAGGCATCGCCATCAAATAACTGACTGCATCAGGGAGAACCGCTTCGGCGGTTCTCCCTGATTTCTTTTTACGCAACACCAGTTGGAGGGAATATGAAACGCCGGGGAAGCATTGATTTGCTTTTTGTACTGCCCTGTCTCATCGCGTTCTTGATGGTCATCATTGTGCCCTTTGCCCTGGGCGTGTACTATTCGATGACCGACTGGGACGGCGTACGGCAGAATATCACGTGGGTGGGCTTTGAGAACTTCAAGTCCATGTTCAGCGAGCCGCAGTTCATCCACAGTTTTCTGAAGACCATGCAGTATACCGTCATCAATATTCTGCTGGTGAACATCGTGGGCTTTGGCCTGGCGCTGTTGGTTACAAGCAACATTAAGGGCCGCAACATCTACCGGGCGGGCTTTTTTGTACCCAACCTCATCGGCGGCATTGTGCTGGGCTACATTTGGCAATTTGTGTTCAACAACGTGCAGGTTGACATTGGCAAGATGCTGAACTTCGGTTTCCTGCAACGCTCGCTCATTGCCCGCAGCGATACCGTCATCGGCGCCATGAGCTTTGTAAACACCTGGCAGTACGCCGGTTACATCATGATGATATATGTGGCGTCCATCCAGTCCATTCCGCAGAGCATCATGGAAGCGGCCAGCGTGGATGGCGCGCCCTATTGGACGCGTGTGCGCAGCATTCTCATGCCCATGATGGCCTCCGCGTTCACCATTACGCTGTTTTTGACGCTGACCAATTCATTCAAGCAGTTCGACTTAAACTTCACCCTCACCAACGGCGGCCCTGCCGCCCGCTTTATGGGACAGGCCATCAAGTCCAGGCAGCTGCTGGCGATGGACATCTACAGCACCGCCAGCGCCCGCAGCCAGATGGCCCAGGCACAGGCAAAGGCAGTGGTGTTCTTTGTGGTGCTGGTGGTGTTCTCACTGGCCCAGGTAAGCTATAACAAGCGGAAGGAGCTGGAAGCATGAGCCAGGCAAGTATTCAGCAATCGGCGAAAAAAGACATCAAGCCAGAAGGCCGCAGCGGCGGTCTCATCGCGCTTGAGGTCTTCACCATCCTGCTCTTTATTCTGTTTATGCTGCCCTTCCTGCTGGTGATTCTAAACGCGGCCAAGACCTCCAAGGAAATCATCAACAGCCCGGTGGCCATGCCGGCCAACTGGGGCCAGCTGCCAGAAAACGTGCGCAACATCTTCAACATCCCCACGGTAGACTATGTGGGTGCGTTCATTGACTCGGCCATCATCACGGTGCTGTCGCTTGCGGCGATTGTGCTGTTTTCTGCCATGTGCGCCTGGGTGCTGGTGCGCAACAAGAAGCGCTGGTCCACCATTCTGTTTATGGCGTTTGTGGCGGCCATGGTCATCCCCTTTCAGGTGGTCATGTATCCCCTTGTGCGCTGGTTTAAAATCATGGGGGACAACATTGGCTTCCGCCTGCTGGGCACCTACTGGGGCATTGTGTTCGCGTATCTTGGTTTTGGCTGTTCCATGTCCATTTTCATACTGCATGGTTTCATCAAGGGCATCCCGCTGGAGCTGGAGGAAAGCGCCACCATTGACGGCTGCGGCCAGGTGCGCACCTTCTTTGAAATTGTGATGCCGCTGCTGCAGCCGGTGTTCGTAACGGTGCTGATTCTAAACGGCATCTGGATTTGGAACGATTACTTGCTGCCGCTGCTTATTCTGGGTTCTTCCGGCGACATTCAGACCATCCCGCTGGCGGTAACGGCCTTTGCCGGTTCCTTTGTAAAGCAGTGGGACCTGATTCTGACCAGCGCGCTGCTAGCCATGGTGCCCATCATTGTGCTGTTCATCTTCGCGCAAAAGTACATTGTGCGCGGCATGGTGGAGGGCGCGATTAAGTAGATACGGGAGACTGGGCAACATAAAAGCGGAGGGTGCACCTGATAGGCCCCTCCGCTTTTGTTTGTGATGAAGTCAGTCTTCCGCGTCCAGCTCCAGTTCCGCAAAGCCCCGCACCACCATGTAGGTATAAGGGGCGACGCCTGGGGTGGCCGGGTCACGGAAGATGAGGGCATGGGGCAGGAACATGGCCTGTACCAGCGCGCGGGCATACGCGTGGGCGCCCTTTTGCTGAATGGTTTTCGCGATGGTTTCGGCCTGCATGCGCAGCAGCCCCTCGTTAGCGGGCATGCGCATGGCGACCTCATAGTTGCGCCGCATCATGCGGCTGAGCATGCGCAGCAACCCTTCCACGGGCTCCTCCCGCCGCTGCATCAGCAGGCGCTCAGCGTAGTTGGGGTTTAAAAACACAATCATGGCTTCGGCTGCCTGTCTGCTGGGCAACTGCCCCAGGGCATCAACAAAGGCAATCAGGTACCGCATGCTGTCCTGCGTGCCGGAAAAACTGCCCAGGGTGCTGAGCATATCGTCAAACAACGCCTTGTTTTCAATGCCGGGGTAGCAGAGTGCTCGAAATGCGTCGTTGGCGCGGTAGACGTGGTTGTAGCCGATATGGCGATAAAGCCCCACGCGGGTCACAATGTCATCGCTGTTGGAAAACAGGTGCAGCGGATGCTCGCCCAGGTCGCCCACGGACGCGGCCGCTACACTGGGCGGCGCGAAGCCGTAGCCCAGCACATTGTCCGGCCGCAGGCCGTTTCGCAGTTGGCGCCACATCCACAGCTGCAGCACTGCTGCGCCCTGGCTGTGCCCGGCGGCAAACACGGTAAAGCGGCTGCCGGGGCGCGATGCCTCATCCAGTATGTCAGTCAGCGTCAGGCGCATCAGCCCCAGGGCGCTGGCGGTTTGCTCAAACTGAATGCGGCCGCTGTTTTCCTCAAACTGCTCGCTGGCGTCCAGAAACCCTTCGTGAAACCCTTGGGGGTGGGCAAAGCGGAAGTTGGGCATCCAGTCAATCTGGCGGCGGCCAGTGCCCATGAAGCCAATGGCCACCGCAAAGCGCCCGCCCGGCAGGGGGCGAATCATGGTGATGGCCTTGCCGGTTTCCACTTCCTCGTCCTCATCCGGCTTCCATATCATGCCCTTGATTTGCCGGAAGCGGCGGTTTGACGTGATGTGGCGGCGGGCCATATATGGCACAAACTCGTTGACCACCCGCTGGTAGATGGGGCGCTCGGCATCTTCTGCTACAGCGACACCGCCCAGCAGCTTTTCATCCGCCTGAATGGAGATGTCCGTCCAGCCCGCGTTCAGCCAGGGGTCCACGTCAAAGCTGTAGGCCAGGGCAGCTAGTTCCAGCCCAAAGCGGGCCGCCTCCCGGTTGGCCACATGGGGGTCTGCTTCCAGAAACTTCAGGTCACTTAAATTGATTTGCGTAATCGGTCCGTACGGCATTGTTCCTCCCTGTTAAGCGCTCATGCATGGCGGGCGCCGGGTTCTGCGGCCAGCGCACCGCACCCTTGCAGCACTGATCCTCAGACGCTAGTATAGTATCATCTGCTCGTTGCTCAGGCAATGAAGGACTGGCAAAAGGGAAATCCGCAAACCGTGAAATTAATACTTTCGTAACAACTCTTTACAATTATGACATGATGTGCTATCCTGCACCCATCCTAACAGGAATGGTGGAAAGGAAAGCATGCAGATGAAAGTGCGGCTAATCGCAGTGATTTGCTGCCTGGTGATGGCGCTGACAGGCGTTGCCCAGGCAAGCTATGCCACCATCCGCCCCGGCGATGCCGGAGACAGGGTAACCACGCTTCAAAACGCGCTGATTGCCCGGGGATACCCCATTGAGGCGGATGGCAAGTATGGACAGCGCACGGTGGTGGCGGTCACCGCCTACCAGCGCGCGAACGGCCTGAAAACGGACGGCATTGCCGGGGCGCAAACCTTGGGCGTGCTATTGGGCGGGGCGGCCCCGGCGGCTCCGGCGCCGGAGGCGCAGCAACCAGAACAGCCTGTTCCGCAGGCACCCCAGGAAGCGGCTGCCGCGCCGGTCACCCAGGGGCGGTTTGAACTGGGCAGTACCGGCCCCGGCGTGGCCAGCCTGCAGGCCCGGCTGAACGCCTTGGGCTATAACTGCGGTCGGTCCGACGGCGTGTTTGACGGCGCCACCCGCACCGCGGTGCGCGCCTACCAGCGCGCGCAGGGCCTAGGCGCGGACGGCATTGCCGGCACCCTCACGCTGGGCAGGCTCTATGGCACCCAGACGGTACCCCAGGCACCCGCGGCACCCGCAGCTCCCGCGCTGTCGGGTGGCGGCGGCGAGGCCACTGTGGCCACCGGCAACACCGGCGGCCTTCGGCTGCGCAGCAGCATGTCCAGTGTGGGCAGCAAGAATGTTATCGCGTCGCTTAAAAACGGCCAGAAGGTGCGCATCAACGGTGTGCAGGGCGAATGGGCGGCGGTATCCGCCGGCAACCATGAGGGCTATGTGATGAGCCGCTTCCTGGCAGTCGGAACAGTCCCCGAGGTACCCGCACAGCCCGCGTTGCCCGAAGCCCCGGTTGTGCCGGACGGCACCGTGGAAGCACCCGCAATCCCCGCGCCGCAGCCCACAGCGCCTACCCGCGCCAATGTACACACGGCCAACGGCGGCAGCCTGCGCATGCGCAGTTCCATGGACAGCCGCGGCTCCTCCAATGTATTGCGGGCGCTGCCCAACGGCACCGCATTGGAGGTGCTGAGCCAGAGCCCGCAATGGTGCCAGGTCAGTGTGAACGGCCAGCAGGGCTATGTCATGACAGATTTCCTGCGCTTTGAAGCGGCGGCGCCGGCTCCTCAGCCAGAGGTACCGGGTGACATCATTCCACCTCAGGATGATGAAGGCCCGCTGTTTTCGCGCACCTTGCGCGCGGGCGACAGCGGTCCGGATGTCAGTGCGCTGCAGATTCGCCTGGAGAACCTGCGCTACCAGATTACAGAAAACGGACAGTACGATGTGGCCACCTTGCAGGCTGTGCGCCAGTTCCAGCGGGACAATGGCCTGCGGGTGGACGGCGTGTTCGGCCCGCTCAGCGCGCATATGCTGCTGAGCCCGACAGCCAAGGGCAATGAGGACGGCACCAAGGACTTCATTACCCTGAGGATGGGCAACAGCGACGGCAGCGGCACCAGCGTTACCATGCTGCAGTCGGCCCTGAAGGGCTTGGGCTTCCCCATTGGGGTGGACGGCCAGTTTGGCGCCAAGACCCATGAAGCGGTGGTTGGCTTTCAGCAGCGCAACGGCCTGACCGTCAGCGGCGATGCCGACCCCGCCACCCAGCGGCTGCTGTACGCGGGCGGCGCCAAGGGCTATGACGCCCCGCCGCTTACCCAGGAGGTGCCCATTGTCACCGGCAAGGGGCCGGATAACGCCAGCGTCAAACTGTTGGACTGGGACAGCGAAGTAAAGCCGCAGATACGTTCCGGGCAGGTGGCCCAGGTGTACCATCCGGACAGCGGCATCAGCTTTGACCTGAAGTACTACTCCCTGGGCCGCCACGCGGACAGCGAACCGCTGACTTTGAAGGACACCCAGGCCATGAATCAGGCCTTTGGCGATGCCTCCTGGGATACCCGCACTGTGTATGTGAAGATGCCGTCCGGCGAGTGGAGCATGGCCAGTATGCACAACTACCCCCACCTGTCCGGCAGCATCAAAGACAACGGCTTCAGCGGCCACCTGTGCGTGCATTTCAAGCGCGACCTGGAGGAGACCAAGCGGGTCAGCCCCAAGTACGGCATGGAAAACCAGAAGACCATCCGAAGCAGCTGGGAAAAAATGACCGGCGTGGCTGTGAACTGATACCGGACTGCTGACGCGGCAACAGCGTCTGAAGCAACAAAAATGGAGACCGTCCCGTGTGGGGCGGTCTCCTCCTAATTTGGCGTGAAGTCTTAGGCCAGGCTGCCCATGGGGTCCCACGGCTCCAGCACCGTCAGTTCACCCTCCAGCTGTGCCAGGTGTTCCGCGCTCAAGTGCTTTTTGTTGATGACCACCTGGTAGACATACTCGTCAAACCACTTGTCGGTCATCAGGTAGTAGCCGTCTTTGCCGCTGTCCTTGCCCCAGCTGTTTTCCACGCGCCAGCGCACAGGGTTTGTTTCCTTGTCCAGGTGCACGCCCAGCAGCACCATGGCATGGGTCATCAGGCTGTCGCCATAATCCAGTTTCTGTGCCTTGGTCATGGGAAAGTCTGTGTCAAACAGCAGGTCCGGCCGCAGGGTGGCGGTGTCCATGATGCCCTGGTCGCGCAGCAGTTCCTGCCCCACATCGCAGCCAAACCACACGGGCTCGCCGGCGTTCAGCTGTTTGATGGCAGCAGCCTTCAACTCTTTAATGGGCAGGTTCAGGTAGCGCACCGGGCGTGCCTCCCGCACAGAGCTGAGAAAGCGCACCGTATAGGGCCGGTTAAAGGGCTTGTCCTGGGTGGGGGCGTTAATCAGGCTGACATAGCCGCTGAGGTCCCACCCCACATACTTGCGGTAAAACTCGGTAGGGGTAAGGCCTTCATCGCGGATGAGTTTGCCTTCCTTGTCGCGCACCAGCAGGTCCACCTTTTCCGGAGGCACCCCCAGGCTGATGGTCAGCATGCGGTAGATGGTGTTGAGCATGTCGCCCTTCTTGGCGTTCAGGCTGTCCGCCGTTTCGCCTTGCTGATGCGCCTCCCGCAGTTGGGCGGCATATTGGCGCAGTTTCTTGGTCAGGTACTTGGTCATTACCCCGGTGTTTTCCGATGAGTAGGTCTCCGGCATGGCGTACTTTGGCACCACGCCGTACTTTTCCACCAGGCCGGCGAACATGTCAAACTGGCCGCCGTCGCCCAGGGGATTGCTCAACAAAAAGGACAGCACCCGGCTGCCCACGGGCTCGTCCAGGGTGTCCAGGATGTTGCTGAGAAAGGCGTTTGACTTTTCCAGTTTGTCCCAAAACAGGGGATAGGCCTGGGAAAACTCGAAGGTTTCCAGGTTCAGCTGCTGCATCATGTGGTAGCGCATGGCGTTGAGGGCGGCAAACATCCAGCAGCGGCCGGAGCGTTTTTGCTCCGTCATAGCGCCGGTGTTCAGTTGTGTGGCGTACTCGTGTACATGCTCCCTGAGGGCCACCGGGTCAATGGCGGCGTGCTCGATGCCGTTTTTGGTCGCGGCGTTCATGGCCACCTGGGCGGCGCGGTTTTTGAGCGCATCGTTGCGAAACTGTTTGAGTGTGTCCTGTGTAATCATGGAAGCCTCCTTCCTTTGCGGGGGACTGCGGCACTGCTTGCCCTTGGGGCTGCCGCCAAGATGATACCGCTTTATTATACGGCAACCGGCAGTCAAATGCCACCAGGCGATTCGCCGGGTGGCATGAAATAATGAACGCGTGGGCAGATGTTTACACCGCGCCCTGCGCCAGCATGGCCTCCGCTACTTTCTTGAAGCCCGCGGCGTTCGCGCCCAGGGCGTAGTCGCCGGGGTGCCCATAGGCTTCCGCGGCATCGGCGATGGCGGTGAAGATGTTCCCCATGATGTCCTTCAGTCGGTTGTCGACTTCTTCCATGCTCCAGCTTTGGCGCATGCTGTTTTGCGTCATCTCAAGGCCGCTGACGGCCACGCCGCCTGCGTTGGCCGCCTTGCCGGGCGCGTAGAGTACGCCATGTTCTTTCAGCACCGCTACCGCCGCGTGGTTCAGCGGCATATTGGCGCCCTCCGCCACCGCGATGACGCCGTTTTTGCACAGCGCCCGGGCGCCCTGTTCGTCCATTTCGTTTTGTGTGGCGCAGGGCAGTGCGATGTCGCAAGGCACATCCCAGATGCTGCCGCCGTCCACATACTCGCCCGCTGCCTGCTGGGTGTAAACGCTTATACGGCCGCGGCGCTGTTCCTTTATCTCCTTGATGATGTCCAGGTTCAGGCCGTTTTCATCGTACACATAGCCGCCGGAGTCGCTCATGGCGACCACGGTGCCGCCCATTTGGGTAGCCTTTTCCGCGGCGTAGATGGCCACATTGCCGGAGCCCGACACCACAAACCGTTTGCCCTCAACCGACTGGCCGTGGTGCTTGAGCATGGCATCCACCAGGTACATCAGCCCCCAGCCGGTGGCCTGCTTGCGGCCGATGGAGCCGCCGTAGCTGAGACCTTTGCCTGTCAGCACGCCTTCAAAGCGCCCGGTCAGCCGTTTATACTGGCCGTACATGTAGCCGATTTCCCTGGCGCCAACGCCGATGTCGCCGGCCGGCACATCGCAGTCCGGCCCGATGTGGCGGTACAGTTCGGTCATCAGGCTTTGGCAAAAGCGCATGATTTCCGCGTCGCTTTTGCCCTTTGGGTCAAAGTCGCTGCCGCCCTTGCCGCCGCCCATGGGCAAGCCCGTCAGGCTGTTTTTCAGCGTTTGTTCCAGCCCCAGGAACTTGATGACGCTCAGGCTGACGCTGGGGTGAAAGCGGATGCCCCCCTTGTAGGGGCCAATGGCGCTGGAAAATTGCACGCGGTAGCCGCGGTTCACCCGGATGTTGCCCTGGTCGTCCAACCATGGCACGCGAAAGATGAGGCAGCGCTCCGGCTCCACCAGGCGCTCCAGCAGCCCCGCGGGGCGATACTCCGGGTGGTGATCCACCACCGAAGAAAGGGAAGACAGTATTTCCTCCGCCGCCTGGATGAACTCCGGCTCGTGTTGGCTGCGCTTTTGCAGGTCATGAAGCACGTTGCTGACATATTCGTTCATATTGATTCCTCCCGGGCTATGCCCTCAGACTACCGGAAATGGTAGCAAAAGCGGCGGAAAGATACAACTGTCCTTTGCATTTTCGCTGTATGGGGTGCTGCGCGGCACCAAACAACAAGTGTTTACAAAGGCCCTTTCGGCTGTGTGGTATAATGCCCGTGGTATCAACCAACGATGGGAGAGAAAGACACCATGTCACACAACCAATCCTGGCAGCGCTGGCGCACCCACCCCGGAATGCCCGAAGCGCTGAAGCAGGAACTGCTGAGCATAGAGGACGACAAAGCCGCCATTCGCGAGCGTTTCTGGCGTGGGCTGAGCTTTGGCACCGGCGGCCTGCGCGGCCGCATGGGCGCTGGCACCAACCGCATGAACGACTACACCGTGGACCGCGCCAGCCGCGGCCTGGCGGCCTACCTGCTAAAAAGCAGCGACTTGCCCAGCTGCGTTATTGGCTATGACAGCCGGCTCAACTCCCAGCAGTTCGCCAAGCGGGCAGCGGCCGCCCTTGCCGGCCGGGGCGTGCGGGTGCACCTGTTTGAAGAGTTGGGCCCTGTGCCGCTGCTGAGCTTCGCGGTGCGCTACCTGCGGTGTGATGCGGGGGTCATGATTACCGCCAGCCACAACCCCAGGGATTACAACGGCTACAAGGTATACGACGCCACGGGCTGCCAATTGCTTGATGACGCGGCGCTGAAGGTGGCCGCCTGCATCGAGGCGGAGCACGAACTGTGCACGCGCTTCCCGGACGAAGAGGAGCTGACCCGCAAGGGCTTCATCCGCCCGGTGGCCTGGGAGGTGCGGGACGCCTACATCGACGCTGTGCTGAAGCTGAGCATCCTCACACCGCCGGCGCCGCTGAAGGTGGTCTATAGCCCGCTGCACGGCGCGGGGCTGCGCAGTGTGCGCAAGGTGCTGGGCACCATGCCCAACATCGCCTTAAGCGTGGTGGCCGCCCAGGAACACCCGGATGGCACCTTCCCCACGGTGGAAAAACCCAACCCCGAAGACCCGGCCGCCATGGCCCTGGCCGCCGAACAACTGCTGCGGGAAGAGGCGGACATCTGCTTGGCGACGGACCCGGACTGCGACCGCCTGGGCGTTGGGGTGCGGGTGAAGGACGAGGTGCACTACCTGACCGGCAACCAGATTGCTGTACTGCTGCTGCACTTCATCTGCGAAGGGCTGACCAATGAAGACGAAATGCCGGAATCAGCCACCGCCGTTAAAACCATTGTGACCACGCCCATGGCCGACGCCATTGCCAAGCACTACAACGTGCGCCTGGTGCAGGTGCTGACGGGCTTTAAGTACATCGGCGACGTCATCAACAGGCTGGACCGGGAGGGCGTTGCCCAGCGGTTCATCCTGGGCATGGAGGAAAGCTACGGCTACCTGTCCGGCACCCATGTGCGGGATAAGGATGCCGTAAACGCCGCCATGCTGGTGTGCGAAATGGCCAGCTACTATAAATCCGTCAACTCCAACCTGTTGGAGGCCTATGACGCGCTGCAGCGGCGCTTTGGCTGCTTTACCACAAGCCTTGAAACCTATCAGATGGAGGGCGAAGAAGGTGCAGACCACGTAAAGCGCATCATGGAGGCGCTGCGGCACATGGACGACATTGCCGGCATTCCCGTGGAGCACCGGATGGACTACCTAAAGGACGACACCGGGCTGCCCGCAAGCGATGTGCTGGTGTTTGACCTGCAGGGCGGCCGCCGCCTGGTGGCCAGGCCCAGCGGCACCGAGCCGCTGCTGAAACTGTACTTGACGGTAAAGTGCGCCGACGGCGAAGACGAGCAGGACCCATTGACCGCCTTCATCCAGGCCGTGCGCGGCGTGGTGGACGGCATCCATTGATGCACTTTCCTTGTATTTGTGTGTACTTTTGCCCCTGGTATACCAGATTGCACATTGTTTGACGCCGAGCCCGCGCCTACAATATGGCCAACAAAGGCTGTGACCGGGAACAGGTAGCCGGCGCCACTCCCTGAAGAGAGCCTCCGGTTGGTGCGAGGGGGCAGGGAGCCGCTGGTGAGTACATCCTGGTAGCCGCGGGCTGAAATGGTAGTAGGCCTTGCCGGGTTCCCGCCGTTAAAAGGGGAGGCAATCAAGGGTTGCCCTGAGGCCGCTTCGGCGGCAAAATAGAGGTGGTACCGCGGTTCATCCGCCCTCTGCGAAGAACGCAGGGGGCGTTTTTGTACACAAGCACACATGAGGAGGAGCCCACCATGAAGAAGAAAATGGCCCTGACATTGGCGCTGCTGCTGTGCCTGTCCATGGGCACCGCCCTGGCGGACGACAAACCGCTGATTGGCATCATCCAGTACGTCACCCACCCGGCGCTGGACGCAGCGCGCGATGGTTTCCTGCAGGGGCTGAAGGACCTGGGGCTGGAGGACGGCGTGCACATCACCGTGGACAGCCGCAACGCCAACGGCAGCCCGGACATTCTGGCCAGCATCGCCGACCACTTCCTGGCGTCTGAGGTGGACCTGGTGCTGGCCATCGCCACACCGGCGGCGCAGACCATGGCGGGCAAAAGCGAAACCATCCCCATTCTGGGCACCGCCATTACCGACTATGTGGACGCCAAGTTGGCCAAGAGCAACGAAGCGCCCGGCTACAATGTCAGCGGCACCACGGACATGAACCCGGTGAAAGAGCAAATCGCGCTGCTGATGCGCCTGGCGCCCAATGCCAAAACGGTGGGGCTGCTGTATACCGCCAGCGAGGATAACTCCATCCTGCAGGCCCGCGCGGCCAAGCAGGAGATTGAGGCGGCCGGCCTGCTGTGGGAGGAAATCACCGTCAACAACTCCAATGACGTGCAGCAGGCAGCCCAGAGGCTGGTGGAAATATGCGACGCCATCTACGTGCCGACAGACAACATCGTGGCGTCCTCCATGCCCATTGTGCATGAGGAAGCGGTGGGGAAAAAGCTGCCCATCTTTGTCGGCGAGGAAAACCAGGTGCTCAGCGGCGGCACCGCCACCCTGGGCATCAGCTACTACAACCTGGGCTACCAGACGGCCGCCATGGCCAAGGCGGTGCTGGAGGGTGCCGACATCGCGGCCATGCCCATCCAGGGCCAAAGCGAGTTTAACTACGTCATCAACAAGGGCATGGCGGAGTTGATTGGCATGGAGATTCCAGAGGATTTGATGCCCTTCGCCATCGATGTGCCATGAGGCCCAACTGGCTGTACTAATCCTGTATTTGGCGTTTTAGGGAGGTCTGCGGCCGAAAAGCACATTGCCCGGTCGGGGGTCATCCCGTAAGATAACAACATTCAAAGGCGTTGATTGGGAACCATGGCCGCGTTTCGCCCTGTAAGAGAGCTTCCGGTTGGTGCGAGGAAGCAGGGCTGCCCGGCGAATTCGTCCCAGGAGCCGCGGGCTGAACCACAGTAGGCCTGGCCGGATGCCCACCGTTACAAGGGCAGGCAATACACGTTGCCCTGAGGCCGTTTCGGCGGCAAAATTGAGGTGGTACCGCGGTTTATCCGCCCTCTGCAAGACGCAGGGGGCGTTTTTATTGGGGACAATTACACAAACGGAGGAATCCAAAATGACAACTTTAAAGAAACTGTTGACCCTATCCCTGGTATTGACACTGTGCCTGACGGCCTTTGGCGCCATGGCCGCGGCGGAAAAGCCCCTCATTGGCATCATCCAGATTGTAGACCACGTGGCGCTGGACGCCGCACGCCAGGGCTTTGTTGACGCGCTGAGCGAAAATGGCTATGTGGACGGCGAGAACATGACGCTGGACTATCGCAACGCCCAGGGCAGCCCGGACATCCTGGGCAGCATCGCCGACCACTTTGTGGCAGAGCAGGCTGACCTGGTACTGGCCATCGCCACGCCGTCCGCGCAGACCATGGCGGGAAAAACCGACAGCATCCCGATTCTGGGCACGGCCATCACCGACTATGTGGTGGCGCGCCTGGCGGAAAGCAACGAGGTGCCCGGCTACAACGTGAGCGGCACCACCGACATGAACCCGGTGGAACAGCAGATTGAACTGCTCAAGCGCCTGGTGCCGGAAGCCCAAACCGTGGGGTTGCTGTACACCGCCAGTGAAGATAACTCCGTGCTGCAGGCCCAGCTGGCCCGCGAGGCCATTGAGGCCCTGGGCATGGTGTACGTAGAAGTCACCGTGCACAACGCCAACGATGTGCAGCAGGCCGTGACCGAAATCGCCGGCAAGTGCGACGCCATCTACATCCCCACGGACAACGTGTTTGCCTCCGCCATGCCGCTGGTGTATGAGGTGGCCATGACGGAGAAAAAGCCGGTGTTCTGCGGTGAAGCGGGTATGACCATGGCAGGCGGCGTGGCCACCGTGGGTGTAGACTACTCCAACCTGGGCCACCAGACGGGCCTGATGGCGCTGAAAGTACTGGACGGCGCGGATGTGTCGCAGATGCCCATCGAGCGGCAGAGCGACTTTGGCTACACCGTCAACCGCACCTTCGCCGAGGCCATGGGCATCGACATTCCCGAAGACCTTCAGCCCTTCGCCCAGGACATGGAGTAACCCCCTTGCCGGGCGGCGGTCCGCCCGGCTTTTCCCATTCTGCCTGCCAAAAAGGAGCTGTGCATGCAACAAGTACTGCTGGGTGCCCTGTCGCTGGGGCTGCTATGGTCGGTGATGACCATTGGGGTGTATATCACCTTTCGGGTGCTGTCCATCGCCGATATGACGGTGGAGGGCACCATCACACTGGGTGCCGCGGTCACTGCGCGCATCATCTCCCTTGGCCTCAGCCCCTTTTTGGGGCTGGCGCTCAGCATCATCGCGGGGCTGTTGGCCGGGCTGATTACCGGGCTGTTGCACACCAAGCTTGGCATTCCGGCGCTGTTAAGCGGCATCCTCACCATGATTGCGCTGTTTTCCATCAACGTGCGCGTGATGACCAAGGCCACCATCAGCCTGCTGCGCATGGACACCGTCTACACCCCGCTGATTAACCTGGGTCTGCAGAAAAACAGCGCCATCATCGTGGTGGGGGCGTTTTGTGCCATGCTGGTCATTGGGCTGCTGTACTGGTTTTTTGGCACGGAAATCGGCTGCGCCATCCGCGCTACCGGCAATAACCCCAACATGGTCAGGGCGCAGGGCATTCACACTGATACCACGCTGATACTGGGCCTGATGCTGTCAAACGCGCTGGTGGGCATCTCCGGCTCCCTCATCGCGCAGGCACAGAACTACGCCGACTTGCAGATGGGCACCGGCGCCATTGTCATTGGCCTGGCCAGCATGATTATCGGCGAGGTGCTGTTTGGCCGGCGCAATTTCCTTTTGCGTTTTCTCAGCATGGTGATGGGCGCCATCACCTACCGCATCATCATCGCCCTGGTGCTGAAGATGGGCATGCCCTCAGACGACCTAAAGCTGTTTACCGCCATCACGGTGGCGCTGGCGCTGAGCCTACCCAAGTTTAAAGCCGCCTTCAACAGCAAAGGCAAGCGCCGGCTGCAAAAGGGAGGCGCCTAACATGCTGAATGTGCAGAACGTCACCAAGATATTCAACCACAACACCGTCAACGAGCGGGTGGCGCTGAATGATGTCACTTTGACGCTGGAGGCGGGCGACTTTGTCACCGTCATTGGCGGCAACGGGGCGGGCAAATCCACGCTGCTCAACTGTGTGGCCGGGGTGTACCCGCCGGACGGCGGCACCATCACCGTGGGCGGTACCGACATCAGCCGCCTTCCGGAGTACAAGCGCGCCAAGTACATGGGCCGTGTGTTTCAGGACCCCATGATGGGCACCGCCGCCGACATGAACATTGAAGAAAACCTGGCCCTGGCCTTTCGCCGGGGGCAACGGCGTGGCCTGGGATGGGGCATCACCAACAAGGAGCGCGAGCGCTACCGCGAACTGCTCAAAACCCTGGACCTGGGCCTGGAGACACGCCTGGCCTCCAAGGTAGGCTTGCTGTCTGGCGGCCAGCGCCAGGCGCTGACGCTGCTGATGGCCACCATCAAGCGGCCGCAGTTGCTGCTGCTGGACGAGCACACCGCGGCGCTGGACCCCAAGACCGCCCGCAAGGTGCTGGAGCTGAGCGACCGGTTCATCGCCGAGGGCAAGCTGACCACCATGATGGTCACCCACAACATGCGCGACGCTATTCGCCACGGCAACCGGCTCATCATGATGTCTGGCGGAGAAATCGCAGTGGATGTATCGGGGGAAGAAAAGAAGCGGCTGACGGTGGAGGACTTGTTGAAGATGTTTGAGCAGGCCAGGGGCGCCGACGAGGAAATTCCCGACCGCATGATTCTTGGATAACAAAGAGATATAGAAACCCGGGACGCCAAATGGTGTTCCGGGTTTTTAGCGGGTTAAACGATATTAGTCGGCCTTGGCCACAGCCTTTTTCAGCGCCAGCATCAGAAACACCAGCGACGCGCCCAGGATGATGTGCGCCAGACCCGCCACACCGGAGATGGCCGCGTCAGCGCCCCTGCTTAAGTCGGTGCCCAGCACCTGCAGCACACCCCGCACGCCCATCATGACGACCATGAACGGCAGCCCGATGTCGTGCAGCCGCAGGAAGATGCCAAACTGCTTTTCCTGCGCCAGGGGAAACTGGCGCACAAACAGCACCAACAGCAGCATCAGCAAGGTGCCCAGCATCAGCAGGTGCGGGTGCAAAAACGACAGCATGGTGCGGCCCTCAAAGCCGTTTAGCTTGGTAAACTCTCTGTAGAACACGCCCGCCGCCAGGCCGACAAAGGTGTAGCCGGTTGCGCGGTTGATGAGGCTTGGTTTCTGCATGGGGTTGTCTCCTTTTTGTTTGCATATTTCATCGGTCATTACTCGCTTCAATGCGGGTTCATGGTGTTTGTCACCTTGTTTATTATAGGCAGTACCATCGTAATGTAAAGGGCGGGGAGTGAAGGAAACGGAGACCATGCCAGGCCCGTCATACATTTGTAAAAAATGGGGCTTTGGCCTTGCGTGCCGCGGGTACATTGCCTATACTACCCTCAAACAAAGGAGGATGTTGTGCGCAGACTGATTTCGATTGTGCTATTGCTGGCCCTGCTGATGCCCGCCGCCATGGCGGAGGAGCGGCCCAGCTACATCACCCAATACACCCATGGCGACCGCGAACAAAAGCGCATCGCCATCACCATAGACGACTGGTATGAGCCGGAAATGCTGCCGGAGTTCCTGGATGTCGCCAATGAGTACGGCTGCAAGCTGACGTTGTACCCCATCGGCGTCAACGTGATGGAGCGCGACCGCGCCCATTGGCAGCGCGCCCTTGATGAAGGGCACGAGTTGGGCAACCACTCCAACACCCACAAGAACCTGGATGAGGCCAGCCGGGACAGCATCCTGGCGCAGCTGAACAACATGGAAAAGCGCCTGGAGAAGGCGCTGGGTTATCCGCATACCATGAACACGGTGCGCTATCCCTTTGGTGCGGGCAGACACCGCGGCACCAAGAGCGCGTTTGCGAAAACCATCAACGAGGCGGGGTATGAGCATGTGGCGCTGTGGGACATTGACTCCACCGACGCCAAGGAAATATTGAAAAAGACGCAAAACGGCAGCATCATCCTGCTGCACGGCCGAAAGCGGGATTTGCGGGCGCTGAAAACCATCCTGCCCGAACTGCGCGACCGGGGCTATGAGATGGTGACCATCTCGGAACTGCTGAACATTTCACCGCAGACGGTGCCGCAGCCCTAAGCAACAAAAGTAAAAGCCGCGTTCAATGAGTGAGCGCGGCTTTTTGCTGCCTGTGTGCCAGATAATTACGTCCAGGGGTGCTCCGCTTTCCAGGTTTCCGGCAAGCCAAACGACGCGTCCGGCAGTGCTTCAAAGCGCATGGTTTCGCCTGTGATGGGGTGGGTGAACTGCAGGCGCCAGGCGTGCAGCATCAGCCGGGGGGCGGCGGGCATGCCCTTTGTGCCGTACAGCGGATCACCCAGCACGGGGTGGTGGCTGTGGGCCATATGCACCCTGATTTGGTGGGTGCGCCCGGTGATGAGGTGTATGTCCAGCAGTGTGCTGTGCGGGCGCTGTTCGACCACGCGCCACAAGGTTTGCGCGGTACGGCCGCCCGGCACGACGGCCATCTTTTTGCGGTCCTTGGGGCTGCGGCCGATGGGCAGGTCAATGCTGCCGTGTTGTTCCTTCATGTTGCCGGCCACCACCGCCAGGTAGTGCTTTTCCATTTTCCGGTCGGCCAACTGACGGCTGAGCCCCAGGTGGGCGCGGTCGTCCTTGGCCACCAGCATCAGGCCGCTGGTGTCCTTATCCAAGCGATGCACGATGCCCGGGCGCCGCTCGCCGCCAATGCCGGACAGGCTGTCCAGGTGATACAGCAGTGCGTTGACCAGCGTGCCGCTTTGGTTGCCGCTGGCGGGGTGCACCACCATGCCGGCAGGTTTTACAATGACCGCCAGGTGGTCATCCTGATAGAGGATATTGAGGGGGATGTCCTCCGGGCTGTCTTCCACATCGCTTACGGCAGGCAGCGTCAACAGTACCTCCGCCCCGGGCGGAGCCTTGAAAGACGGCGCGGTGACCACCTTGCCGTCCACCATTGCCATCCCCTGGCGGATGAGGGCTGCTGCGCGGCTGCGGCTGAGGTCACCCACGGTGAGCAGCTTGTCCAGCCGCTCGCCGGTGCCAACAACCCGCAGTTCATCCATGGCGCGGCTCCTTATCCAGCAGCAAACCCAAAGCGCACAGACCGCAACCCACCGTCACGGCGATGTCCGCCACGTTAAACACCGCGAACCGCACAAACAGTAGCTCGATGAAGTCAATGACATAGTTTAGCAGCACCCGGTCGATGACATTGCCCAGGGCGCCGGCGGCCACCAGCGCCAACCCAAAGCCAAACAGCCCGCCGGGGCGCTCTTTGTGCAGGTAGAGCAGCAGCACCAAGAACATCAAAATGCCCACTGCGCTTAACAGCCAGGGACGCCCGGCCAGCACGCCAAAGGCGGCGCCGGTGTTTTTCACCCCGCGCAGCGCGACCACGTCGGGCAGCAACACCAGGTCGGCGTCTTTGAACGCCCACTTGGTCAGCTGGTCCAATGTCAGCACGGCCAATATCGTGCGATAGGTTGTTCTCAAGGCAATACCCTCCCTGCGCCATTATAGAGGGGCGGGCAGGTGCCCGCAAGGCTGGCATGGGGTATAATGGAGATATGGAGGGATTTGTATGAAACGACTTTGGACACTCATGCTGGCAGCAGCGCTGCTGCTATCCACCCTCACGGTTTCCGCCGCGGCGGAGGAAGGACAAACACCCATGAAAACCATTTACTTTGCGGGCGGCTGCTTCTGGGGCGTGGAACAGCTGATGAGCCTGGTGAACGGCGTTGAAGACGCGCAGAGCGGCTACGCCCAGGGCACGCTGGAACAGCCCACCTACCAGCAGGTCATCGGCGGTGATACCGGCCATCGGGAGACCGTCAAGGTGGTGTACGACCCCGAGGTCATTGGGCTGAAAGACTTGCTGCGCCTGTTCTTTGCCACCATTGACCCCACGGTGAAAAACCGCCAGGGCAACGACATCGGCACCCAGTACCAGACAGGCATCTACTGGGAAGATGAAGCGGATGCTGAAGTGGTGCAAGCCGCCGCCCAGCAGGAGCAGGCAAAGCACCCGGCCTTCCATGTGGAATTGGCGCCGCTCACCGCATTCTGGCCCGCGGAGGAGTATCACCAGGACTACCTGATGAAAAACCCTTCCGGCTACTGCCACATCGGGCCCGCGGACTTCGAGATGGCCAGGAAGTTGGTCAAGGAGCCCTAAAGCACGCTACAAATAAGCGGCATCCTGTTCTTCGGATGCCGCTTTTGCTATGCTTATTGAAACCGCCTGACGCCTGGCCCTGTGCCCGGTCCCGGGCCGCCGCGGTATCGGCTGCGCACCCGCCGGTAAACCAGCAGGTTCAGCAGGCTGCCCAGCGCAATCAGCACCAGGGGCAATAGTTTGATGAGCTGCCAGAGGTTCCCGGAGAACAGCGCCTTGGCGCCCGTGGTATACAGCGCCGCCAATACGCACAGGGGAATGATGATAAAGCCCCAGAAGGGGTTGCGGCGGGAGCGGAAGGCCAGAAAGCCCAGCACAATCATGCCCAGCATGAAGCCCGGCGTTTCCAGGATGCGCCAGTCCACATACTTTAGCGCTTTGAAAAAGCCAATGTTCTCGCCCTGTGCCATGCGGATGTACATCATGATGGGGCGGCTCATGGCGTCAATGCGGATGCTCAGCTCCCATGCCGCCCACACCATCAGGCTGAGGGCGCCCCAGAACAGCATGCGCTTGCCCGCGATGCTTAACCGTTCCATGAACACACCCCCTTGCCGTTTAGTCATCTGATGAATAGCTTCCCACGCTATGATTACGATGTTTTTAGTGTACGAGCGGGCGCAATCTTTGTCAATGCCGAGCAATATAGCAAAAGGGGAAAGGCGCTTGCCTTTCCCCTTTGAGGTTACGGTGAGAATTATTCGCCGTCCAGCTCGTCTTCGATTTTCAGCAGGCGGTTGAACTTGGCCACGCGCTCGCTGCGGCAGGGGGCGCCGGTCTTAATCTGTCCGGCGTTCACGGCCACGGCCAGGTCGGCGATGAAGGTGTCTTCGGTTTCGCCGGAGCGGTGGGAGATGACGGTGTTGTAGCCGTTCTGATGGGCCAGCAGGATGGTCTCCATGGTCTCGGTCAGGGAGCCAATCTGGTTGACCTTGATGAGGATGGCGTTGCCGGTGTCGTTGTCAATGCCTTCCTGCAGGATTTCGGCGTTGGTGACGAACAGGTCGTCGCCCACCAGCTGCACGCTGTCGCCCAGGCGCTCGGTCAGCTTCTTCCAGCCGTCCCAGTCGTCTTCGGCCAGGCCGTCTTCAATGGAGATGATGGGGTACTTTTCGCACCAGGCGGCGTAGATGTCAATCATCTCTTCGCTGGAGCGGCCTTTCTCATCGCCGTCGATGAAGTACTTGCCGTCCTTGTAAAACTCGGAACTGGCGGGGTCCAGCGCGATGGAGATATCTTCGCCGGGCTTGTAGCCGGTCTTCTCAATGGCTTCCACCAGCAGCTGCAGCGCTTCTTCGTTGCTGCCCAGGTTGGGGGCAAAGCCGCCCTCATCGCCAACGGCGGTGGACAGCTTGCGGTCATGCAGAATGCCCTTGAGGGTCTGGTACACTTCCGCGCCCATGCGCAGCGCCTGATGGAAGGTCTCCGCGCCATTTGGCATGATCATGAACTCTTGCACGTCCACGTTGTTGTCCGCGTGGGCGCCGCCGTTGAGCACGTTCATCATGGGGATGGGGCTTTGCATCGCGGCCACGCCGCCCAGGTAACGGTACAGCGGAACGCCAAGCGCAACGCTGGCGGCCTTGGCGGCGGCCAGGCTGACGCCCAGGATGGCGTTGGCGCCCAGTTTGCCCTTGTTATCGGTGCCGTCCAGGTCAATCATGGTGTCGTCCAGCAGGCGCTGGTCGCGCGCGTCCATGCCCAGCAGGGCGGGGGCGATGACGTCGTTTACATTGGCGACGGCCTTCAGCACGCCTTTGCCGTGGTAGCGGTCTTTATCGCCGTCACGCAGTTCGATGGCTTCCCGGGCGCCGGTGGAGGCGCCGGAGGGCACGCCGGCTACGCCGACGGAACCGTCAGCCAGGCAAACTTCTACCTCGATGGTGGGGTTACCGCGGGAGTCCATGATTTCGCGGGCTTTGACGGACGTGATGCTGGTGTACTCGTTCATTGTTCAGTATTCCTCTCTTAAGCCAAATTCGGCAGATTCTACCCACTCATTGGGGCGATTGACAAAGCGGTACAGGTTTTCCATGATGTCCATGTGCATGCGCTCCTGGTCAATCAGGAAGGCGTAGAGGGCTTTGTACTCCTCGTCCTCTTCCTGGTCAAACAGCTGCTCATACAAGGAAACGCTGGTCTTTTCCATGTCCCAGGCGGCCCTGTACACGTCCGCCTGCGCCACCGGCGCCGGAATATCCTGCTGCTGGGTTTGCAGGTCACCAAACAGCACCGCGACCTTTTCGCTGGTGCCGTCATCCTGCAGCTGAACAGGCGGACGGTCCCGGGCAGCCTGCAGAATCATCTCGTGACGTTTTTCGTCCTCCGCCAGCAGGTCAAACACTTGTTTCAGCGCGATTTGCGCGTGGTTGTCCGACTGTTGGCGGTAGTACCGGGCGCCTTCCTGCTGCTGCAGAATGGCCTGATTGAGCAGTCCCAAGTCCCATCCTCCCTCCGGCGCAAAGCCATCATTTCACATATGCCATGATACCCATGAACCCCTTATAAGTCAAGGGAACCGCAAAGCGAATTCTAGTTGTTTTGGGGCGTCTACGCTGCCGGTATGCGGTGAAGCGGCACCACCGTGATGGGGTACAGGCCTGTCACCGGGTCGCGCTGGGCGTAATCGCAGTACACGGCGCAGGGCACGCGGCCTTGGTACAGCAGCGCCACCGCGCGGGTGGTGTCAGACGCCCTTGCCACCATGCGCTCCAGGCCGCGGCGAACGGAAAAGTAGCGGTTGTCCCGCCGCTTCAGTGTAGGCGGCAGTGTGGTGGTGCGCGTGGTGGATAAGCGGTCCAGCACCAGCAGGTCGCGAATCAAGGACTCGTATGCGGGCAGCAGTTTGACCGCGTCATGGTACAGGCAGTCCGTCAGCGCGTCCAACGACAGCGCCTTGCCGCCTGCTTCCGCCGACAGGATGGCCTGACCCAGCGTGTGAAACAGGGTGAAGGGGCGTTGCCTTTGTCCGCGGATAAGCCAATCCAGCGTTCTGGGGAAGCGCCCGCTGTTGTGCAGCCGGTCCAGCCCGCGCTCCACCACTGTCAAGGTCATCAAGTCTTGCGCGCTCAGCCAGGGGGTGTCCACCACCTGGTAGGGCGGCGCCGGGTCATACCGGCAGGGGTATATTTCCGGCTGTTCCCGCATGGCGCTGCCGTGAATCAGCTTTAAAAAGCCCAGCTGCAGCGCGTGCGGGCGCAGGGCATAGGCCTGGTCAAAGCCCTGGGCGAACTGAGTCAGGTCTTCATGGGGCAATCCAGCGATAAGGTCCAGATGCACATGGGCGGTTTTGCACTTCAGCAGCGCGCGTACCCGCTGCCTCAGTAGCTTCATGTCCGTTCTTCGCCGCACGCTTAACAGCGTATGCTCGTCCATGGACTGCATGCCGATTTCAAACTGGAACAGCCCCTTTGGCGCGTCGCCCACAATGCGCAGAAAATCCGCGTCCATCAAGTCGCCCGCGATTTCAAAGTGAAAGCAGATGCCGTGGGGAATGCCGCTTCCCGCCTCATCCTTGATAAACTGTAAAAGGGCCGTGGCGCGCTTGCGGTTGGCGTTAAACGTGCGGTCCACAAACTTGATGGTCTGGCTGCCGGCACCCGCCAGCTTAAGGATGTCCCGCTTTGCGTCTTCCAGGGGCTGCCAGCGTGGCTTGTCATCCCCGCCGGACAGGCAAAAGGCGCAGCTGTAGGGGCAGCCGCGGCTGGTTTCCATATAGGCAATGCGCCCGGACAGCGCCTGAATGTAGGCATCGGTGATGGGGGAGGGCGGCATGGCGTCATGAAAAAACAGGGACTTTGCTTCAATGCCATGCGCCGTGCGGCGGCAAAGGCCGGGCACCTCCTGCAGCGTACCAACGCCCCCCAGCGCTTCCACCAGCCGGGCAAAGGGCAGTTCGCCTTCGCCGGCGATGAGGTAGTCTGCCTCCGGGTAGGCGGTCAGCGCGTCCTGCGCCCGGGGGCTGACCTCGGGCCCGCCCAGCACAATGACGGCTTGGGGCAGCCGCGCCCGCAGAAGCGGCAGCAGAGCCTCGAAGGCCCCGATATTCCAGATATAGCAGCACAGCCCCAGCACATCGGGCTTGGTGTCCGCAATGCGCGAAAGCACAGCGTCCAGCGGTTCGTTGACCGTGCCCTCTACCACAGCCGCCTCAAAGGGCACGCGGGCATAGGCGTCCAGTCCTGCTTTCAAGCACCAGGGCGCCAGCGCCGCGTGCACGTATTGGGAGTTGAGCGCGGCCAACGTGACGCGCAGTGGGGTTTGACCCATGGGTTCTCCTTTGTTGTAGGGGAAGGGGAAAATGAACCAATCAAAAAGGCGCGCCTTTCAGACGCGCCTTCAAGGCTCCGGATTAATACTTGCGCTTGCGGGCGGCTTCCGCCTTCTTCTTGCGCTTGACGCTGGGCTTTTCGTAGTGCTCGCGTTTGCGGACTTCAGCCAGCACGCCGGAACGGGCACACTGGCGCTTGAAGCGCTTGAGCGCGCTTTCCAGCGTTTCGTTTTCCTTCACACGGATCTCAGACACTTGTTTCCCCCCCTTCGCACATCTCGCCTTGGCGTTCGCCGCTTGCACGGCGGATGGCGACCGTACACCCATTATAACTTGCCGGGCGCCGCCGCGTCAACCGTTCATCCGGCACCCGGGCGTAAAACTTGCCTGCGGCGGCTGTTCCTGGCCTGTGCTTTAGCAGGGCCGCTGATTGACTTTCACATACCGCTGGCATACAATTACCCTGTTGTAAAGCTAATGGAGGAAACATCATGCATACGGATGTTGTCATTGTAGGTGCCGGGCCGGCCGGCATTTTTACCGCGCTGGAACTGCTGCGCCAGGGCAGCAAACAGAAGATCGTCATGGTGGAAAAGGGCGCGCCCATGGAGCGCCGCTACTGCCCCAAGGAAAAGACCGGGAAGTGTGTCAACTGCAAGCCGTATTGCCACATCACCACCGGCTTCGCGGGCGCGGGCGCCTTTTCAGACGGCAAATTGTCGCTAAGCTACGAGGTGGGCGGGCAACTGCCGGAGTTGGTGGGCGAAGCCTTTGCCCAGCGCATGATAGACTACACCGACCAGCTGTACCTGGACTTTGGCGCCGACGGCAAAGTGGAGGGCGTTGAAGCCACCGACAAAATCAAGCAGATTCGCACCCGCGCCATTCAAGCGGGGCTTCAGTTGGTGGACTGCCCCATCCGCCACCTGGGCACGGAGATGACCCAGACCCTGTATGGCAAGCTTCAGCACTACCTGCAGGATAACGGGGTGGACATCCTGTTTGGCATGAACTGCACTAACCTAATCCTGGAAAACAGCGCCTGCCTGGGCGTGCAGGTGGAAAAGGCCATGGGCGGCGGGGAGATGGAGATACTGGCCAACACCACCGTGGTGGCCACCGGCCGCCGCGGCGCCGACTGGCTGGAGCATATTTGCCAGGAGCACGGCATTGCCCACCAACCGGGCACCGTGGACATCGGTGTGCGGGTGGAGGTGCGCAACGAAGTCATGGAAGAGGTCAACGAAGCCCTGTATGAGAGCAAGTTGGTGGGCTACCCCAGCCCCTTTAAGGACAAAGTGCGCACCTTCTGCCAGAACCCGGGCGGCTTTGTCAGCCAGGAAAACTATGACAACGACCTGGCGGTGGTCAACGGCCACAGCTATAAGGATAGAAAGTCCCCCAACACCAACCTGTCCATTCTGTCCAGCCACAACTTCAACGACCCCTTTAACCAGCCCATCGCCTACGCGCAAAAGGTGGGGGAATTGACCAACATGCTGGGCAACGGTTCCATCCTGGTGCAGCGCTTTGGCGACATACTGGACGGCAAGCGCACCTGGCAAAAGGAACTGGCCCGCGCCAATGTGCGGCCCACGCTGCCCGACGCCGTGGCGGGGGACATCACCGCCGCCATGCCGTACCGCGCCATGACCAACATTGTCAACTTCATCCACGCCATGGATAACGTGGTGCCAGGCTTTGCCGCCAAGGAGACACTGCTGTATTCGCCGGAACTGAAGTTTTACTCCAACCGCGTCCGCATGGACAGCAGCCTGAACACCAACATCAAGAACTTCTACGCGCTGGGAGACTCCAGCGGCTGGACGCGGGGGCTGATGATGGCTTCCATGATGGGCGTGCTGCTGGGGCAGAAACTGGCGAAGGAAGAGCGCGGCGAAGCCTGAGTGGACAGGGCATTGTGCAACCACAAAAGTACTCTATGACTACCCTTGGCACCTGGCTTTTGCCGGGTGCTTTTTCGTGTCGGAAAGAATTGTGAAGAAACGACAAAGTTTTACACGTTCAACCTTGATAATCTATTGCGAAACTGTTACATTATATGCCATTACAGGAAATGGGGTGCCCGCATGAAGCGCATCATGTTGTTATTGTTGGTCGGTCTGCTGTTGGTTCAGCCGCTTATGCCCGCAGGGGCGGAGCAGGCTGAGGCTGACCAGCCGATGATTGTAACCAGTGAAGCCCGTGAAATGAACAAGGGCGATAAGGGAGACGATGTCAAAGCCCTGCAGACCCGTCTGCGAGATTTGCAGTACTATGTCGGCCCGGTGAACGGCAACTACGGCAACCAAACGGCCGCCGCGGTGAAAGCGGTGCAGCAGGCCTATGGCATCACCGAAAGCGGTAACGCGGACCTGGCGACGCTGGAAATCATCTACGGCGAGGCCTATAGACCGCTGAAGAAAAGCGACCGGGGCGACGATGTCAAACGCCTGCAGACGCGCCTGAGCGAGTTGGGCTACTACTGGGGACAGATTTCCGGCAACTTTCTGGACGGCACGCTGGCCGCGGTAGAGAACTTTCAAAAGGACAACAGCCTGGACGTGACGGGCCGCGCGGATGTCGGCACGCAGGAGCGGCTGTACAGCGACAACATCGTCATGCCCACGCCCGACCCCGCCGCCACCCCCACGCCTGTGCCGGCGCCCACTACACCCCCCAACACCGATTTCCCCGGGCGCCTGTGGTACGGCGCCACCGGCAACGGCGTGGAGCGCGTGCAAAAGCAACTGGAGTACCTGGGCTTTTTTGACCGGAAGGTGACGGGCGGCTACTACAAGCACACCCAGGCCGCGGTGAAGGAGTTTCAGCGCATGAACGGCCTGGCGCAGGACGGCAACGTGGGCGAAGAAACCTGGCGCGCGCTGTTCGCGGATGATGTGGTGCGCCCGGGCGGCGTGCCCCGGCCCACGGCTGAGCCCACGCCCATTCCCTACTTCATTGAAGTGGACGTGGAGAACCAGCTTATCAAGGTGTTTAGGCGGGACGCCAACCAGGAGTTTACCGACCTGCACAAGGTGTTCACCGCCTCCACCGGCACGGAAAGCTTCCCCAGCGATGTGGGCACCTGGACACTGAACGGCCGCAAAGCCCGCTGGGCGGAGTTCCCCACCTGGGGCGGCGGCCTGGCGCAGTACTGGACACAGATTAACCGCAGCATCGCGTTTCACAGCTTCCTGTATGGCTCTGACCGGCGCATCAACATGGGCTCGGTGAACAAACTGGGGCGCCCGGCCAGCCACGGCTGCATTCGGCTGACGATGCAGGATGCCAAGTGGATATACGACAACATCGGCGCGGGCACGGAGGTGTACATCCACGAGGACGCGCTGCCGGACCCGGAACTGAAGTACGCCAACAAGCCCGGCACCTTCAACAGCAAGGCAGGCATTCACAACGCTACGCCGGAACCCACCCAGCCGCCGGTGTTTGAGCGCGGCATCATCCCCTCCACGCCCATGCGCGAGCTAAAGGTAGACAGCGAAGGGGACGACGTGTACTGGCTGCAAAGCCGGCTGAAAGACCTGGGCTTTTACAAGGGCACCGTCACGGGCCAGTACCGCGACGGCACCAAGGCCGCCGTGCGCGAGTATCAGAAGGCCCATGGCCTGGGCAGCAACGGCGTCGCCACGCTGAAGGTGCTGGAGCACCTGCGGCAGCTGACGCTGGATGAGGCCATCACGCCGCCGCCCGCGGAAACCGCGGCGCCCGCCTTTGTGGTGGACGCGCCGTAAGCATGCTGTACCATGCGCTCAGGGCTGGCCTGGAAGGCAGACTGCCCATGCATATGCCCGGACACAAACGCAACGCCGCGCTGGCCCCTTACCTGCAGGGGCTGGGCGCGGCGCTTGATATTACGGAAATCGAGGGCTTTGACAACCTGCACGCGCCCGAAGACCTGCTGAAGGATGCCATGGCGCGCGCGGCACGGCTGTACGGCACCCATAGCAGCCTGTACTTGGTGAATGGTGCCACCGCGGGCATCCTGGCGGGCATACGGGCGCTGACCAAGGCGGGCGACACCATCTTGATGGAACGGGGCAGCCATCTGTCCGTTCATCAGGGGACGGCGCTGTGTCGGCTGAAGCCCCGTTATCTTAATACTCCGAACTGCCCAAAGACAGGCATTCCGGGGCTGGTCACGCCAAATTTGCTGGAGGAAGCGCTGCGGGAAAACCCGGGCACCGTTTTGGTGGAGTTGACTTGTCCCACCTATCAAGGGCTGCTGTGTGACCTGCCCGCCCTGGTGAGAATGGTCCATCAACACGGCGCGCGAGTACTGGTGGACGCGGCGCACGGCGCGCACCTGGGGTTGAATCCCGCTTTTCCCGCGGGGGCGGTACAGTCGGGCGCCGACCTGGTGGTGCATAGCCTGCACAAAACTTTGCCTTCCCTCACACAAACAGCGCTGCTGCATGCCCGGGATGAAGCCCTGGCGCAGGCCGCGGCGGAACAACTGGATGTCTTTCAGACCAGCAGCCCTTCCTACCTGCTCATGGCCTCCATCGACGGCTGTGTGGACCTGTTGACGCGGGAGGGAGAGCGGCTGCTGCCGGCGTGGCACGATATCCTGATGCAGGCACGCGCTGATTTGGGGTCGCTCAAACGGCTTTCCCTGTGGTCGGGCGGGCTGGGTGACCCAAGTAAGGTCGTCATCAGCTGCGCTGAAGCGGACATCAACGGGTATCAACTAAGTGACATGCTCAGCCACCGATATGGCATCGACCTGGAAATGGCGCAGGAGCGCTATGTGCTGGCCATGGGCGGGTTGGGTGACACGGCCGACGGCTGGCGGCGCCTGACCCAGGCGTTGATGGAGGTAGATGGTGAACTCGCTTTTGCCGATAAGCCCGCAATGGCACCGCTGCCGCAGGCTGAGGCCGCCATGCTGCCGCATGAAGCGTTGGAACTGCCCAGTGTTGACGCGGCGCTGGATTGTTCGCAGGGCGCTGTCAGCGCGGAGTATGTGGTGGCCTATCCCCCCGGTGTGCCGCTGTTGGTGCCCGGCGAAGTGGTGACCCAGGCGGTGCTTGCGCGTGCCCTGTCTACACCCCGGCTGATGAAGACGCGCACCAAGCACCAGCCCCATATGCTGCGCACTGTGGACAAACTGTAAACTTCCCTGTGCGCCTTGCGTGGCGCCAAACGACTGTGCGATAATAAACACAACAACCGAAGGTTTTCGGACGCGAGGAAGGAAGAACAATGATGAAAAAACTATTGGCGATGCTGGTCGCCGCGGCGCTGCTGCTGGGTACGGCTGGCGTCATGGCACAGGAAGCAACCGACCCGGTGCTGGCCACCGTGGGCGATGAAAACGTACTGCTCAGCGAGGTGGAGGGCGTGCTGCCCCACCTGGCCAACTATATGGAAGAAGGAAACGACTACCGCCAGGCCATCGACTTTGTGATTCAGCAGCGTCTGCTGGAGAAGAAAATCGCCGAAATGGGGCTGGATACCTTCACCGAGGAGGAAGAAGCTTCCTTCACCGCCGAAGCGCAGGCGCAGTGGGATGCTGGCATTGAAAGCTATGTCAGCTACTACCTGTCTGAGGACACCGAGGAAGCCCGCGCCACGCTGAAAGACCAGGCGCAGGACTACTACAACGAGCAGGGCTTCAGCCAGGAGACCCTGAAGGAGAACCTGCGCCAGCGGGCGGCCCTGGACCGGCTGACCGAGCAGCTGGTTGGCGACTACGAGCCCACCGAAGAGGAAGTGGAGGCCACCTTCCAGCAGTTCGGGGAGAGTTATGAGCTGAACTATAAAGACAACATCATGGCCTATGAGTACAACACCATCTACAACCAGCAGCCCAGCTGGTACACGCCGGAAGGGTACCGCGGCATCATTCACATTCTGCTGCAGCCCGAGGCAGCACTGATGGATAACTACGCCCGCCTGGTGGCAGCCTTTGAAGAGCAGCAAAGCCAGCAGGGCAGCGAGGACACCCAGCCGGAAGCCGAACAGCCCGAAGCCGCGCAGCCGGAAGGCGAGCAGGCAGAAACCACCGAGCAGGAAAAGCCCGAGTCCGTCACCCAGGAGATGGTGGACGCCGCCCGCCAGGCGATTCTGGACAGCATGAAGGCTGAAATCGACAGCATCTACGCCACCTTGGAGGGCGGCGAAAGCTTTGAAGACGTCATCGCCAGGCTGGGTCAGGACCCCGGCATGCAGGTGCCGGAAAACCTGGCCAACGGCTACATGGTACACCGTGACTCCGTGGTGTGGGACCCGGCCTTTACCCGGGCGGCGTTCTCTGACAAGATGCAGCAGGTGGGCGATGTCTCTGACCCCGTTGTGGGCACCAACGGCATCCACATCCTGAAGTATCACCGGGACGTGCCCTCCGGCCTGCTGATGACCGATCAGATCCGCGCCGACATTGTGGACTATCTGCGCGCGGTGAAGGAAAACGAAGTCTACACCAACGCCCTGAACACCTGGCGCGATGAAGCCAATGTGGTCTACAACGAAGAAGCCATCCTGGCTGCTCAGAGCGCCGCGGTGCAGCAGCTGCAGGAAGTGCCCCAGGACGCGCCGGAGGCAGTAGATACCGAGGGCGAGGCCGTGCCTTCCGAAGAAGCTGTGGAGACCGAGGTCGAGCCGGCTCCCGCCGAGGATGCTGTGGAAACCGCTGCTCCCTGAAAAAAACAGTTGACACGGGCGCTGTGACTTGGTATCATAAATAATGCGTCAAGCAGAAGCGCCCGCTTCTCACCCTGCGAAGTCAGTTTTGCATGGGTTGCACAGTACCAGAACATTGGACCGGCGGGCATTGCTGCCCGCCGGTTTTTTGTAATTTATTCGGAGGTGAAGGACATCAACAAAACCCAAGTGATCAATGAGCAGATCAGAGACAGGGAAGTGCGCGTGGTCGCCGAAGACGGCAGCCAGCTGGGCATCATGCCCATCCAAGCCGCACTGCAGCTGGCCGAAGAACGGCGGCTGGACCTGGTCAAGATCGCCTCCAACGCGCAGCCGCCCGTGTGCCGGCTGATGGACTACGACAAGCATCGCTTCGAGCAGGCCAAACGCGAAAAGGAGATCCGCAAGAACCAAAAAACCATCACCCTCAAAGAGGTACAGCTGTCCGCTACCATTGAGGAACACGATGTGCAGGTGAAGACCAAGAATGCCATCCGCTTTTTAAGCGCGGGGGACAAGGTCAAGGTCAGCATTCGTTTCCGCGGCAGGCAGATTACCCACTCCGAGATTGGGCTGGAGGTCATGAATGACTTCTATGAGCGCGTCAAGGATATCGCGGTGGTGGAGCGGCGCCCGTTACTGGAGGGTCGGCACATGATCATGATCCTCGCCCCCAAACCGGAAAAAGTATTGAAGGCCGAGCGCGCTGCCGCCGAAAAGGCAAAGGAACAGGAAGCGCAGTCTTGAGCCGGTAACCGAAGGAGGAACCCTCAATGCCCAAACAAAAGTCCCACCGCGGAGCATCCAAGCGCTTTTCGCTGACGAAAAGCGGCCTGGTCAAGCATAAGAAGATGAACCGCAACCACATCCTGACCAAGAAGACCACCAAGCGCAGCCGGCACCTCCGTGCAGGCGGCATCCTGCAAAACAAGGCTGAGGCGGCGACCATCCGGTCCATCATCGCCAAGTAACACTCAGCGCATTAAGGAGGAAACAACATGGCTCGTATTAAGAGGGCAGTCGGCGCCCATAAGAAACGCCGCAAGTACATGAAGCTGGCCAAGGGCTACTTTGGCGCCAAGTCCAAGCAGTACCGCACCGCCAGTGACGCCGTGCGCCGCGCGCTCCGTTTTGCCTATATTGGCCGCAAACTGCGCAAGCGTGACTTCAGGCGTCTGTGGATTACCCGCATCAACGCCGCCGCCCATCAGAATGGTCTGAACTATTCCACCATGATTAACGGCCTGAAGCAGTTGAACATCGACATCAACCGCAAGATGCTCGCCGACATGGCCGTCAATGATGCCAAGGGCTTTAGCCAGCTGGCCGAGATGGTCAAGGGCAAGAAATCTGCCTGACAACCGGCACCATGTACCGGCCTCCCATACGGGGGCCGGTTTTCTTTTTGCGTGTTTGCGCTTGTTACATGGACAAGCCCGGTGGCGAATTGCTATACTGTGGCCACAACCAACGGGGAGGAGCTGGGCATGAGCAGTATCTGGCATGATATCAGGACTGACCACATCACGGCAGAGGACTCTCTGCCGTGATTGAGATTCCCAAGGGGTCCAAGAACAAATATGAGCTGGATAAGCAGACCGGGGTGCTGATGCTGGACCGCATCCTGTACACCTCCACCCACTATCCGGCCAACTATGGTTTTATTCCCCGCACCTACGGCGACGACCTGGACCCGCTGGACGTGCTGGTGCTGTGCTCGGAGCCCATCGCCCCCATGACGCTGGTGCGCTGCTATCCCATTGGGGTCATCCGCATGCTGGATTCCGGCCGCAACGACGAGAAGGTCATCGCCATTCCCTTCAGCGAGCCCATCTACAACGGCTACAAAGACATCAATGAGCTGCCCGGCCATGTGTTTGACGAGATGAGCCATTTCTTCAGCGTGTACAAGGCGCTGGAAGGTAAGGAGACCGCCCCCGGCGAGGTGCAGGACCGCAAGGAGGCAGTGCAGGTCATCCGCAAAGCCCGCAACGCCTACCGCGAATTGTTCGGCTGAGACACAATAGCAGATACAGACAAAGTAAAGTTTTTATATCACAATCTGTTTCCCGCGGGCTCCCGCGGGTATATTTTTTGCAAGCGTAAAGGAAAAGACACCACGCGAACCGTGAAAGAGAGGAATGACTGTATGAAAAACAAACGTTTATTGCTGCTGGCCCTACTGCTGGCCACCGTGATGCTGGTGGCAGCCTGTGCCCCCAAGGAGACCCCCGCCACCCCGGCCCCGGCCACCGATGTGCCCGCTACTGCTGAGCCCGCCGCCGCCGAGCCCACCGCCGATGAACCGGAAGCCCTGACCCTGACCGTGGAAGAACTGGCCAAGTTCAACGGTAAGGACGGACAGCCCGCCTACATCGCGGTGGATGGCGTTGTATATGATGTCACCAATAGCCTTGCCTGGAAAGACGGCAAACACAACGGCTTTGAAGCCGGCAAAGACCTGACCGAAGAAATCAAGGGGCAATCTCCCCATGGCGTGAGCAAACTGGAAAACGTCGTGGAGATTGGCAAACTGGCGCCCTGACCACACCTGACAGGACCGTAAAGGAGACTGCATGAACTACCGATTACTGGGATACATCAGCCTGTTTTTGCTGGCAACTGTGACGGCGCCCTGGTGGCTTCGCAAACTGAACGCCCTGACCGTGAAGACCAAGGACAAACGCTTCATGGCTGTGGTGAAGTTCCTGCGAAAGATACACAAGCCTGTCGGCATCGCCTTGGTGGCCATCGCCCTGTGGCACGGCTTCTCGGCGCTGGGCTCCCTGCGCCTGCACACTGGACTGATTGCCTACGCCGCCTTGGCTTTGACGGGCATGCTGGGCATCATCATCTGGCTGCGGATGGACAAGCGCGTCTTCAAGGGGCACAAAGCCCTGGCCCTGATTAGTACTTTGCTGCTGGCCGTGCACATCCTGTGGCCAAGTGCCGTGCGGCAACTGTTTGGCATGTAACGTACCAATCCACAAAATGCAAAACGCCGCTGGATGCATTCCGGCGGCGTTTTTGTGTGCGCTATTTGATGAAGTGGTGGGGGTTCAAGGTTACTGCCTCTTCTGGGGCTATCGATAACTGGTGAATCGCCCCAGCGTAGTGCACCTGAAGTGTTTGGGTGGTGTGTGCAATAGACGTGAGGGTTGCGTGCAGCAGGTGCCCTTGCGCCCACTGAATCGATACCTTGAGCCCGCCCATGGCACGAAGGCCTTGTACGCTGCCGGTGTGCCAGTCAGCCGGCAGCGCGGGCAGCAGTGTCACCTGGCCCGGAACAGATTGCAGCAGCATTTCCGCGATGCAGGCGGTGAGGCCAAAGTTGCCGTCAATCTGAAATGGGGGATGGGTGCACAGCAGGCTATCGCACAAGCGGCCTTCGCCGCCTGCTGTGTAGGGGGTCAGCAAGCGCTGAAGTGAGGACCAGGCGCGCTCGCCCTCCTGTAAGCGCGCCCACAGGCACCCCTTCCACGCCAGGCTCCATCCCGGGCCGCCTTCGCCGCGAACAAGCAGCGATTGCTTTGCTGCCTGCGCTAAATTAGGCTGGGCTTGGGGCCGGAGTTCAAGCCCTGGATACAGCGGATACAGGTGGGACACATGGCGGTGATGTGAGTCAACGGGCGTGTAAGCGGTATCCCACTCCAGCAGTTGTCCGTCCGGGCCGATTTGTGGTTGCGGTACCTTCTCAAGCGCTGCTTGGATGTCGGCCGCCAAGGGTTCGTCCAACTGAAGCTGCCGCACCGCTTCCAGGTAGTCTGTCCACACTTCCCGCACAATGGCATCGCTCATGGCGGCGGCCGGCGCGACCGCGACCTCCTGACCATCCTGCATAAAGGTATTTTCCGGTGATGTGGCGGGGCAGATGCGCAGTTGCCCCTGTGCGTCCTCCCGGACAATGTCCAGAAAGAATACCGCGGCGTCCCGCAACACCGGTAACACGCGTTGTTCCAGAAAACGCAGGCTCTGGCCATAGCGGTAACGGTCCATCAGGTGGCGGCAAAGCCAAACAAGCGCCATGTTCCACTGGCTCCACCCGGCCGAGCCTGGTGCTGCGCCAACGCCCACCGGCCACGTGACGCTCCACAGGTCACTGTTGTGGTGACACACACTGCCCCGGGCGCCGTACAGCAGCCGCGCGGTATGCTTTCCGTGCGCGGCAAGGCGCTCAGCCAAGTCGAACAGCGGCTCTGCCGTTTCCGGCAGGGCGCAGGGCTCCGCCAGCCAGTAGTTCATCTGCGTGTTGATGTTCAGCGTGTAGTTGCTGCTCCACGGCGGCCGCAGATGCGGGTTCCAGATGCCCTGCAGGTTCGCGGGCTGGGTACCGGGGCGGGAAGAGCAGATGAGCAGGTAGCGCCCGTACTGAAAGGCCAGCGCCGCGAGCGCGGGGGAAGGGCCTTGTGCTATCCACGCATCAGTGGGCAGATCGGGCACCTCGCCCAGATGAAGGGTCACACGGCCAAACAGTTCAGCATGCGCCAGGGCGTGGCGCTTTTTGAGTTCGTCAAAGGAGTATTTGACGGCGGCGTCCAAATCCGCCTGCGCTAACGCACGGGGGTCAAGGGGGCTGCCCGCCGGCAGGGTATGGCTGTTAAGGTAGTTGGTGCGCATGTTGAGGCGCAATTCCACCCACGCGGCATCCATTATATCGAGCGCATCCCCCTGTGGGGTGATGGTGCCATCGCTCACCACCTGCAGCACCGCGGCGCCCTGCAGACCCTGGCGCTTGCCCGCTTCATAGCGAATGGGCTCAGGGGTATCCACGTAGTTGGGCGCGCTGGTACTGGGCGCCTGCACCAGCATGGTCAGCGTGTGGTCTTGCGCCATCACCTGATGCCGCAGTTGGCTGGTCAGGCGTATCCGCAGATGCACATGCTGCAACTGTGCTTCGTGGCGCCAGACAAGCACCTGGTCGGCGGCGCTGATGAAGCAATCCCGCTGATGGTGCCCTGAAGCGTTGAACTGTACACTGTGCATGGCATCAGCAAGCGACAAACTGCGCTGATAATCGCCAACAGGCGTTGAGTCAATACGCTCAATGAGCAATTCACCAAACGGCTGATAGGCGTCGGTATAGTCAAACTGGAAGTGTTCTTCCAGCAATTGCTGCGCTTCTGTCAGTTTCCCCACGCTGGCCAGTTGTCTTGCCTGCGCCCATATATTGCTTCGGTCTTCTGTGAGCGTACGGGGCGTGCCGCTCCACAGCGTGTCCTCGTTTAGCTGCAGCCGGTCGGCGTCCGGGCAGCCATACACCATGGCGCCCATGCGCCCGTTGCCAAGCGGCAGGGCTTCCTCAAAGGCTTGTGCCGGTTGTTGATACCTCAGTTTCATCATGCTGCTCCGTACTGCTTTTTTTTCCAGTATTGCGCAATCCCCGGAAAAGTCAAGGCCCCCCGCCATTTGGCGGAGGGCCCTGGGGTAGGTCCGTATCAGACGCCGGCCATGCGCTTTAAGTTGGTGAGCCGCTGTGCAGCTTCTTCCTCGGCGCGGTCGAACAGCGTTTCTGCTGCCTTGGGGAAGGACTTCACCAGGCTGGTATAGCGAACCTCGCTGCGGATAAAGTCCTGGTAGCTTTCGGTGGGGTCCTTGCTGTCGATGATGAGGGGGTTCTTGCCCTCTTCGGCCAGCCTGGGGTTGTAGCGGTACATCGGCACATAGCCAGCCGCCACAGCCTTGCGGATTTGCGCCTGGGAGAAGGACATGTTGATGCCGTGGTTAATGCACGGGCTGTAGGCGATGATGAGGGAGGGGCCGTTGTAGCTCTCCGCTTCGTGCATGGCCTTCAGCAGCTGCACGGGGTTGGCGCTCATGGCGACCTGCGCCACGTACACATAGCCGTAGCTCATGGCCATCATGCCCAGGTCCTTCTTCTTGGTGCGCTTGCCGGCGGCGGCGAACTTCGCAACCGAGCCGGTGGGCGTGGACTTGGAGGCCTGGCCGCCGGTGTTGGAGTACACTTCGGTGTCCAGCACCA
>CAYFSN010000002.1:33124-58199 GCA_964345845.1 uncultured Christensenella sp. | reverse complement strand
GCCCGTTTTCAGCTTCCAGAAAAGGCGGTAGTCGGCCTTTTTCTTAGGAGGCGAACGCTCTATCCAGCTGAGCTACGGAGACACAGGCGGCGCTTGCCGCCCGGCTATTGTAGCACAAGGCGGCGGTTTCCAACAACTCTCCGTGGTCGCAGGCGTCGTAGGTTTACTGTGGGAGAGGGGTCGCGAGCCCGTCAACCGGCCGCCTTCTGCTTGGCGCGCGCACCAACCGCCCGCAGCAGGGCTGTTGGCCGCATATCGCGGTGCATTTGCCTAATGGCTTCGGGCGGCAGGCCGAAGGCCTGGGCACTGCGCCGGAAGGCACGGCCAAAGGCCAGGTACTGCAGCTGTGTGCGCAGCAGCAGCCCGGGCATCTTCAGCACAAGCGCCGCGATGCGGCCCGCCGCCCGAAGTTTCGGAAGCATCAGGGTTCTTCGTGAGGGTCGGTGCTTTTTTCCTCATCGTTGGAGGAGTAGGTGAATGAGAAACCCTTGGGCCCATGGCCGTCCGAAGTGTTGCCGCCCCCGCTGCCCTGGTTTACCACATGGCGCAGGCTGAAGGAATAGTCTTTGGCCATCTCCAGCGCGGCCTGTACGGGGATGCCGGCGTCCACCAATTCCTTGTAGTAGGCGCCAACGGCCTGGCCCATGGAGGCGCCCGTTTCCCGGGAGTACAGGCTGCTGGTGATATTGCGCAGCAGGGCGGGAATCTTGTCGCCGACCGCGTCCAACATGTCCGCTACGTTTTGCGCGTCCGAGGTTTTTTTCTGTTTGTTGTCTTCCATGGTTGTGTTCCTTTCTTTACTGTGTTGGGTCGTTGCAGGTGATGCTATATCAGTTTGCCCAGCAGCCTGGCTCCGCTGCCTGCCAGCCGCAGGGCGCCCCGTATCTCCTGGGCAGCGCTGCTGAGGGCGGACGGCAGGGGCATGGCGGCCGGGGCATGCATGGCCGCTGGTACCGGCGCCTCAAAGGTGCGCAGGGCCTCCCGCAGTTCCAGGGTAAACAGCAGCTCTTCCACCAGCGCCGGGTCTTGCTTCAGCGCGCGGGCGATGACCAGGGCCTGCGCTGGCGGCAGGGTACCGCCGGCGAAGCGGGGCATCAGTTCCAGCATCTGTTCGCGGGTCATGACTGTACCTCCATCAACTGTTTCAGCTGCTTGCGCAGGGCGTGCAGGCGGCTTTTCACCGTGCCCTCGGGGATGCCCAGCACCTCTGCCGCGTCCTTTTGCAGAAAGCCTTGGGCGTACACCATGTACAGCAGCGCGCGGTCGTCCGCCTTCAGGTGTTCCAGCGCGGTGTGCAGGTCTGCCCGCCTGACGGCGGTGTCTTCAAAGCCTTCGGTGCGCTCTTCCTCCGCCGGAAGGTCTTGCTTGCGGTACTTTTTGCGCAGCGCGTCCAGGCACTTGAAGCGGGCGATGGCGTACAGCCAGGTCTTCATGGCGGCGTCCCCGCGGAAGCGTTCAAACCCCTCCCAGGCAGACAGCAGGGTGTCCTGGTAGACGTCCTCCGGCTCGCCCGGAGCGTGGCAGCGGATGAACGCGAACAGTCCCTCCAGGAAAGGATGCACCGATGCTTCAAACAGTTGCTGTCGCAAATGCAATGCGCTCATTGTGCCTCCTTTCACCCCTATAGTCGCCCGGGGCGCACACAAGGTTCACCCGGAAAGAAAAAAAGGCTGCCCATACATGAACAGCCTTTGGGTAGAAACATGGTCTTTGCTTAGATATCGTCGTCGGCGTCGATGTCCACATCGGGGTCATTGTCAGCGGCTTCCTCGCCTTCGGTGGCGGCGGCCATGCTGGCAAACTCCGCCCGGATGATGGCCTCGATTTCGTCGGCTGCCTCCGGATTTTCCTGCAGGTAGCGGCGCGCGTTGTCGCGGCCCTGACCGATGCGGATATCCTTATAGCTAAACCAGGCGCCGCTTTTTTGAATGATGTCGCGCTGCACCGCCATGTCAAGCAAGGTGCCTTCCTTGCTGATGCCCAGGCCGTACAGCAGGTCGAACTCCGCCACACGGAACGGAGGCGCCACCTTGTTTTTCACCACGCGCACCTTGGTGCGGTTGCCGATGACTTCGCTGCCGTTTTTCAGCTGCTCCGCCCGGCGCACTTCCAGCCGGACCGAGGCGTAGAACTTCAGCGCCCGGCCGCCGGGGGTGACCTCTGGGTTGCCGTACACGATGCCCACTTTTTCGCGCAGCTGGTTGATAAACAGCGCGATGGAGCCGGTTTTGGATACTACGCCCGCCAGCTTGCGCATGGCCTGGCTCATCATGCGGGCCTGCAGGCCCACAAAAGTATCGCCCATTTCGCCGTCGATTTCCGCGCGCGGCACCAGCGCCGCGACACTGTCCACCACCACCAGGTCCACAGCGCCCGAGCGAATTAGCGCTTCAGCAATCTCCAGCGCGTCTTCACCGGTGTTGGGCTGGCTGACGTACAGCTCGTCAATGTTGACGCCAAGCCTTTTCGCATAAGCAGGGTCCAGCGCGTGCTCGGCGTCGATGAAGGCGGCTATGCCGCCCTTTTTCTGCACTTCTGCTACCACGTGCAGGGCCACGGTGGTTTTACCGGAGGACTCCGGCCCATACACCTCGATGATGCGGCCGCGGGGGATGCCCCCTACGCCCAGCGCCAGGTCCAGCTCCAGGCAGCCGGTGGGCACCGCGTCCACCTGCAGTTTGCTTTGCGCGCCCAGCTTCATCACCGTGCCGCGGCCAAACTGCTTGTCCAGGTCGGCCAGCGCGCGGTCAAGCGCCTGGGCGCGTTCGTCCAGCTTGGCGGCTTCTTTTTTGGTCATTTTTTCTTTCGTTGCCATGTGTTGTTATGGTTCCTTTCAGTTGTTGCGAAACATCGGGCGCGCCTTCAAAAAGTAGTCGACGCCGGAGATGATGGTGAGTAAAGACATGATGACCACCAGGGTCATGGTCAGCCACAGGGGCAAAAACAGCATGGCGGATATGAGGGACAGCATTTGAAACACGGTTTTAAACTTGCCCAGCGGCGCCGCCGCGATGACATGGCCCTGCTCCACCGCCACCAGGCGCAGGCCGTCCACCGCCAGTTCGCGGGCGGCCACAATGCATACCGCCCACCAGGGGTACATGCCCTGAAACTGCAGGGCAATCATCACGCACAGCACCAGGATTTTGTCGGCTACAGGGTCGGCGAACTTGCCAAGGTTGGTGATGAGCTTCTTGCTGCGGGCCAGGTAACCGTCCAGAAAGTCGGTCAGCGACGCCGCGATAAACACAGCCGCGGCCAGCCCATACCAGCCCAGCACGATAAACAGCAGGCAGACGGGAATCAGCAAAACCCGCAGCAGGGTCAGCCGGTTGGGCAGGTTCATGGTGTCAGTCCTCCTCCAGTTGGCCGCGCAGGTCGTAGGTGTCGGCGTCCGTCAGGCGCACGGTGACAAACTGCCCGGGCGCAAGTTTTGCGTCCGCCGCAAAGCGGATGACGCCATCGGCATCCGGCGCTTCCCAGGGGGAGCGCCCGGTATACAGTCCGCCCTCGCGCCCGGTGACCAGCACCTGTTCCAGGCTGCCCACCCGCGCTTTGTTGCGGCTCAGGCTGATGTCCTGCTGAAGCGCCATCAGGCGCTGCAGGCGCTGCTTTTTAACGGCTTCGGGCACCTGGTTGGGCAATAGGGCCGCGGCGGTGTCCTCCTCCGGCGAGAAGGTGAACGCGCCCATGCGGTCAAAGGCCATGTCGCGGGTGAAGGTCATCAGTTCTTCGAAGTCTTCTTCGGTTTCCCCGGGGAAACCCACGATGAACGTGGTGCGCAGCGCAAAGCCCTTTTCGCGGGCGTGGGTCAGCAAGGCGCGGATGTCTTCAATGTCGCCCCGGCGGTTCATGGCCTTCAAGATGCGGGGGGACGCGTGCTGCAGCGGCAGGTCCAGGTACCGGCAGACGTTTTCGTGGGCGGCCATTTCGTCAATGAGGGCGGTGTCCGTTTCGTCCGGGTAGCAGTACAGCAGCCGCAGCCATTGTACACCCGGCACCTGGGCCGCTTCTTTTATGAGGGTGTGGATATCAAGCCCCAGGTCGGTGCCCCAGCGCGTGGTATCCTGCGCGATGAGGATATGCTCCTTCACGCCTTGGGTAGCCAGCGTACGCATTTCGTCCAGTATGTCCGCTAGAGGCCGGGAGTGGTGCCCGCCCCGAATCAGCGGAATGGCGCAGTAAGCGCAGCGGTTGTCGCACCCCTCGCCAATGCGGATGTACGCCGAGTAGCCCGGCGTGGTCAGCACACGGCCGCAGTGCAGGAAGGCCTTCTTGCGCTGGGTGTTTTGCACCCGCTCGCCCGCGTTTAGTGCGGTGTCGATGGCGTCGGCCAGGGTGTCATACTGGGTGACGCCGCTGAGTACGTCAATTTGCGGAATTTCGCGCATCAGGTCGTCGGCGTAGCGCTGCGCCAGGCAGCCGGTGACCACCAGGGCCTTGCAGTTGCCCGTTTCCTTGTACTGCGCCATTTCCAAAATGGCGTCGATGGATTCTTCTTTCGCCGACGTGATAAAGCCGCAGGTGTTGACAATCAGCACCTCGGCCTTGGCTGCCTCATCTGTGATGTTGTAGCCGCGCTGCGTCAGCAGCGACAGCATCTCTTCGGTGTCTACGCGGTTCTTCGCGCAGCCCAGTGATATGACCCCGATTCGCATGGTGATCCCCTTCAAAAAAATAAAGGCGGAACGTACATTCCACAAAAAAGTATAGCACAGGGGTGCAGGGAATACAAGGGATTTGGACGAAAAAAGGGAACTTTTGTTCCCTTAAATAATCCGTGGAAAAACGGAAGTTTTGCGACGGGTTGGCTCGTGATTTGTTGAGCTGGCCAAGCAGGCGCTGCGCGGAATAAGTGCCGTCGATGTCCGCTTATTGCTCCCGCGTGCCCTTGTCCATGCCTTTGAAGATGTCGGGCTCGCGCAGGTTGCGCGCCTTGGTGAACATGTGCCGGGTGAGGATGGCGCCATTGCGGTAGTATAAAGTGATGAACGGCACGTCCTGCGCGTACAGCGCCTGGATTTCGTGCAGCTTTTGCTGGTACTGGTCCTGGTTCATGGTCTGCCTGAGGTCGGTGAAAAACTGGTCCATGCGCTCAGAGGTGTAGCGCATGTAGTTGCCGGTGTTGCGGGTCATCAGCAGGAAGCCGGGGTCCGGCACGTGGTCGGTGTTGAAGGCGGCCAGCGCCATGTCAAAGTTGCCGGCCTGCAGGCGTGCCATGGCGCGGTCAAAGGCTTCCGGCTCCACCCGGGCCTGAATGCCCACCGCCGACAGCATGGAGGCGATTTGGTGGGCGGCGCTGACACGCACGCTGTTTTCGCTTTCCTCGTACACCAGGAAACTCAGGCTGAGGTTGGCCGACGCGCCATCCACCACCTTGTCGCGGATGCCGTCGCCGTTGGTGTCCACCCAGCCTGCTTCATCCAGCAGCACCTTGGCCTTCTCCGGGTTAAACTCAAAGGCGGCGGGCTGCTCGTAGTACATCCAGGTGCCGGGCACCACCGGGGTGTTGGTGCGGGTGACCATGCCCATATAGGTGGAGTTGGCAATGCTGTCCACATGAATGGCATAGCGGATGGCGCGGCGGATGTTGACGTCCTGCAGTTCCGGCGCGGTGTTGCGCAGCAGCAGCGTTTCCAGCTGGCGGCTGCGGTAGGTGAGGTTCAGGCTGTTGATGCCGCTGCGGTACTGCGCCGCCGTCAGCGAGCGCGTGGCAATGGCGTCCACGCGGTTGTACTCATAGCTGCTGATTAGCTGCCGGCTGCCCTGGTGGAAGATGGTCATCACTTCCTGAAGCGCAGGTGTCCCATCCCACCAGTAGGGGTTGGCGGTCAGTTGCAGGTAGTCCCGGGGCACGAAGCTGCTGGCCACAAAGGCGCCGCTGCCCGATGGTGTGTCTGCCTGTACTTCGTTGTAGGGCAGCACCGGGAAGGTCATGGCGTACAGAAAGCCCGCGTTTTTGCGGTTGGTGCGCACCTCCACCGTGTGTTCGTCCGGCGCTGAGATGCGGGTGATGAAGTACTTCAGCGACGCGTACACCCCTTTGTTGGGGTTTTCAGCATCCCCGGCCAGGCGCAGGATTTCCTCGGCTGTGGAGACCACATCCTGCGCAGTCAGCATGGCGCCGTTGTGGAAAAACACGCCCTCGCGCAGGGTGAATGTCCACACGCTGCCGTCGGGCGAGCTGGTCCAGCGCTCGGCCAGGCCCGGGGCGGGGCGGTAGTCATCGTTGATGACCACCAGGCTGTCGTACACCAGGCCGGTGAGGGACATAAACTCACGCTCCACCGCCACCAAGGGGTTCAAGCGCTCGGTGTTTACGCTGACCATGCCCATCACCAGCTTTTGCTCAGGCTGGGCGGCAAAGGCCGGCGCCGCAAGCATCATCAGCGCCAGCGTCAGGCACAGGGCGCGTTTAATCGCGGTAGAAGTTGCCGCTGTCATATTCGTAGTAAAGCGCATAGGCGTTCATCACCTTCTGTACATAGTCGCGTGTGTTGTCCATGGGGATTTGCTCAAGGGAAATGCGTTTCTGGTCTTCGGCTCGGTTTAAGGCCCACAGCTTTACGTTGTTCAGCCCCGCGTGGTAGGCGGAAGCCGTCATCACCGGGTCGCCGTCAAAGTGGGCGCTTAAGTAGTTGATGTACCACGCGCCAAAGCGGATGTTCAGCTCCGGATCAAACAGGCTGTCGTAGCGGTAATCCCTCAGGCCCAGGCGGCCCGCAATCCACGTGCCGGTGTCCTCCATGATTTGCATCAGCCCCCGTGCGCCCACACCGGACTGCGCCTGGGGGTCGTAGTGGCTTTCCCGCGCGATGATGGCCGACAGGAAGGAAAACTCCACCTGAAACTCATCCGCGTGGGCGCGGATGAAGTCTTCGTAGCCGGATTGGCGGCGCATCTGCACGTAGTAGCCCACGTCCTTTTCGTGCTGAAGCTTTTCCTGTTCGCGCGCGGCGCGCAGGGCGTCCAGGTTTTGCTGGGCAGCGCTGGCATCCAGGAAGGATACGGCGGTAAACACAATCAGCGCGCCTGTGACAACCAGCGCAATGACGCTAAGCGGCCGCATGCCGCCCTTGCGGGGCTTGTCCGCCCGGCGGCTGCGGGGCTGCTCTGCCCGGCGGCTGCGCCCAGCCGGCTGTGCCTGGCGAGGCTCCACATTGCTGACAAAGCTGCGCGGCCGCGGCCTGTCGGCGCCAGCGCGGGGGTCATGCTTGTTAAAGGCCATGGGCGTTCCTCCTCAGCGCGTTTTGCCACAGTTTCAGCACCTGGGCCGCGCTTTGTTCTTTGGTGCCGCTGGTGTAGACCACATGGTCGCTCAGCCGCCTGCGCCTGTAGCCTGGCATCTGGCTGCGCACGCGCTGCCAGGCCTGTGACAGCGGCAGCTTGTCCCGCTTCATAATGCGGGACACCTGCACCCAGGCCGGCACGCAGGCGCACCATACCTCGTCACAGTACTTGTTCCAGCCGGCCTCAAACAGCAGCGGCACGTCCAGCACCAGGGCGGGCTCGTCACCCAGCGCATCCATCTGCCGCAGCATTTCCTGCTCTATCAGCGGGTGGGTCAGGCGGTTGAGGGTGTCCAGCGCTTGCTTGTTGGAAAACACCAGGGCGCCCAGCGCGCGGCGGTTTAGTTCATCGCCTGTGAACACGGCATCGCCAAACGCCTGGCGGATGGCGGGCAGCGCCGCACCCCCCGGCGCCGTCAGCGACCGGGAAATTTCGTCCGCATCTATCACCTGGGCCCCCGCGCCGCGCAGGGCGCGGGCCAGCGTGCTTTTGCCGCTGGCGATGCCGCCGGTCAGGCCGATGATGTAGGGTTTACTTGGTTTCATACCAGTCTTTTCCCGTTTGGATGTCCGCCACCAAGGGCACCTTCAGGTCGATGACCTCTTCCATACAGCGGCGCAGCAGTTTGACCACCTGCTCCTTTTCGTCCTCCGGGGTTTCGATGAGCAGTTCGTCATGCACCTGCAAAATCAGCTGTGCCTTCAGCCCTTGCTTTTCCAGTTCATCCTGTACGGCCACCATGGCCGCCTTGATGATGTCCGCGGCCGTGCCCTGAATGGGGGTGTTCATGGCCACGCGTTCGCCAAAGCCGCGCAGGTTGGCGTTGGTGCTTTTCAGTTCACCCAGGCGCCGGCGGCGGCCAAACAGCGTGGCGGCATAGCCGTGCAGGTAGCCGTCCTTCTTGGCGTTTTCCATGAAGGCATGCACCTTGGGGTAGCGCTCGAAGTAGCGGGAGATAAAGTCGCCCGCCCGCTTGCGGCTGACGCCCAGGTTGTTGGCCAGGCCAAAGTCGCTGATGCCGTAGACAATGCCAAAGTTGACGGCCTTGGCGTCCGAGCGCATGGATGATGTGACCTGCTGCAGCGACACGCCGTTGATTTCCGCGGCGGTGCGGGTGTGGATGTCCTGTCCGCGGTTAAAGGCATCGCACATGGCCTCGTCGCCGGAGATGTGGGCCAGCACCCGCAGCTCAATCTGCGAGTAGTCGCCGTCCACCAGGATGTGCCCTTCCTTGGCGGAGAACGCCCGGCGAATCTCCCGCCCAAGCGCTGTGCGGATGGGGATGTTCTGCAAGTTGGGCTCGTTGGAGGAAATGCGGCCGGTGGCGGTACCCACCTGGTCAAAGGTGGTGTGGATTCGGCCGGTGGCGTCAATTTTTCGCAGCAGCCCGTCGATGTAGGTGCCGTTTAACTTGACAATCTGCCGGTACTCTAAAATCTTCTCAATCGCCGGGTGCATCTCCCGCAGGCTTTCCAATGTATCGGCGTCGGTGGACCAGCCTGTGCGGGTCTTCCGCCGGCTGGGCAGCGCCAGGTCTTCAAACAGCACCTTGCCCAGTTGCTGGGGGCTGTTGATGTTAAAGCCCTTCACCCCGGTCAGCCGGTAGATGTCCTCCTGCAGCTGCGCGGTTTGCTCGGTAAAGGTGCGCCCCATGGCCGCCAGCTGCTCCGCGTCCACCTGGAAGCCCGCGACCTCCATATCAAACAGCACCTTGACCAGGGGCCGTTCGATGGTTTCGTACAGGCGCTCCATGCCTTCTTCTATGACCTGCTGCTTTTGACGGGTCAGCAGTTCCTGCACGCCGCCGGCGTTGGGCGCGGCGAAGCTTTGCAGGGCGTAGTTCTTCTCCTGCGGGTTGTGCAGGTAGGCCAGCACCATGGTGTCGTCCACCAGGGTGGGCAGGGGCAGGTTCAGCGCGTTTAGCCGGTGGAAGAGGCGCTTGGCGTCGTGGGTGATGAGGCCGGTTTTCTGCAATATGGGGGACAGCGCCTGCAAGGCGTCCTCTGCTGTAATGCCCTGGGCGGCGAACATATCCTGCTGGCCGGATACCAGCGGCAGCCGCAGGCGGCGGTTGGTGTTATCCGCCAGCGTCAGCGCATCCTCCGACAGGTAGACGCACAGCGTTCCCATTTTCAGCCCCTCGCTGAAGGCGCTTAACTGGTCGGTGCTGTCCGCCTCCGTCCACTGGGCGGCTGGGGCGGCTTCTTCATCCGCCGCCGCGTCGCTTTGCTGGCCCGCGGTCATGCGCATCAGCTCTGCGGCGATGATGTTCAGTTGATACTTGCGCACAGCCGGCAGGCCGTCCTGCAGCTTGGTCAGTCGCCAGGCGCCAAACTCCGCCTGCACGGGGACATCCCGGTCGATGGTGGCCAATTTGCGCGACAGCCGCGCCAGGTCGGCGTGCTCGCGCACACGTTCACCCAGTTTTCCCTTGATTTCGTCGGCGTGGTCTAACACCTCATCCAGGCTGCCGTAGGTGGAAAGCAGTTTTTGCGCGGTCTTTTCGCCCACGCCTGGGATACCGGGGATGTTGTCGCTGCTGTCGCCCATCAGGCCCTTTAAGTCCACCACCTGTTCCGGGGTGACGCCAAAGTTCTCTTTTATCGCCGGCGGGGTCAACAGCAGGGTGTCGGAAATGCCCCGCCTGGTGAGCAGCATGGCGGTGTCGTCTCCCACTAGCTGCAGCGCGTCCCGGTCACCGGTGATGAGCAGGGCGCGGATGTGCTTTTCATTGGCTTGGCGGGCGATGGTGCCCAGCAGGTCGTCTGCCTCGTACCCCGGCAAGCTGATGACGCCTATGCCCATGGCGCCCAGCAGTTCCTTAATCAGCGGAAACTGGGGGCGCAGTTCATCGGGCATGGGGGAGCGGCCGGCCTTGTATTCCTCAAAGTCGTCATGCCGGAAGGTGGGGCCGTGCTCGTCAAACGCCACCACCGCGTACTGGGGCTGCTGTTCGCGAAAGGCGCGCAGCAGCATGCTTAAGAAGCCATGCACCGCGTTGGTGTAGACGCCGTCCGCGTCCATCACCGGCAGCGCGTGAAACGCCCGGTACATCAGGCTGTGGCCGTCAATAATGGCAATGGTCTCCTGCATGCAATCACCTCTGAAACATTATACCACATCAGGCAGGGGGGAGACAGGCGGGAGAGGATGCGCCAGTAAGGGCTAAATGCTTGAGTGCATGACTTGTTTAGGTTTTACACTTTCAATAGGCCATGCTATGATGGCGCCTGGAGGGTTGATGCATGTACGATTTCACTTTCGCCTGGCGACTGGCCATAGCAGCGGTGTCATTCGCGGGCTACGCCATGTTTCTCACAAAAAGGTGGGGTATCCACCCACTCATCGCGCCCGCTGTGGTTATTCCGTCTCTGGGTGTGGCCATGGTGGCGGCCGGTATGCTCAACACCATGCTGGTCACCGTGTACGTGCTGGCTGGGTTGGGTGTGGCGCTGTTTATCTACACGCTGATCATCAACAAAGGTGCCCATGGCCTTTTGCATCCGGCGCATGCGATAGTGCTGGCAGCGTTGGGGTGGATGCTGTGGAAACTGCAGGGTACGCAGGTTTATAGCATCGATAACTTCCACCATTGGTTGAAGGTGCTGAGCGTCCTGGTCACCCATGACGCCTTGCCCAGTTATCGTACGCCTGCCATTACCTTCCAGGCCTATCCTACCGGCAGCGCCAGCTACTTGTACTACATGCTGAAGCTGGTTCGCTACCGGGAGGATATGGCGGTCATTTTCCAGCTGATGATGATGGCGGTGTTCTGCCTGCCCCTGTTCGCGCTTCCCAAGAAGGGGAAGCCGTTGGCCTGGATTGTGCTGGCTGGGTCTGTGGCGGTGATGCTGTCGCGGCTGTATGAGCGGGACACCATGCTGGTGGATGACCTGCAGGCCTACATCGGACTCAGCGCGATAGCCATCGCCTGGTACTATCGCAATGACCTGAACAAGGCCCTGCTGTGCCTGGCGCCCACCTCCGCATTTACCGTGCTCATTAAAAACAGCGCGTTTTACTTCGTGGCGATGACTACGGTATTCCTGTTGGTCGTGTTGCAGGACAAACAGCGCTGGGGCAGGCTCAAGGTGGTATTCTACAATTTCCTGCTGCCCGCCCTGGTCTTCTACCTGTGGACGCGCCACGTGTCGCTGGTGTTTGATGGCGGCTTGGGCAAAGCCATGGAAGCCAAGCACGCGCTGAACCTGTCCGCTTACTACAGCCAGGCCAAAGCCTGGGGCTTAAGCAGGTTGCCGGAATTGACTGACCGGGTGTTTGAAACCGCGTTCAGCAAGCAATATTTCCCGGGCTTGCTGGCGCTGCTGAGTACTGTGGCGGCGGCCCTGCTCACGGTGCCGCTGTGGCTCTCCGGCAAGGTAAAGCCTGCTGTGCGCTCTTTGTTGCTGCTGGTATTTGCGTGGCTGGGCTATGTGATGTGGGAGTTGGGCAATGTCGGCATGTTCGCGTTCTCCATGCCCTGGGATGAGACCGACATGCTCGCCTGCGCCGAGCGATACATGATGACCGGCATCGTCTACATGTTTGGCCTGATGGTGCTCTCTGTGGTGGAAAGCGTCAACGAATGGCCGCTCATGACGGACGTCCGGCGCAAGGTGGGTGCCACGGTGCTGGCGCTTGCCTGTGCGTATGTGCCCCTTCATTATTCCGGCTTTCCTGGCGAATGGGGCGCGCCGGTGCGCAGCAAAGATGTGCGCGGCTACTTCAGGGATCTAAAAAACGCATATCCCTATGACTTTGGCGAAGCAGGCATCTTCATTACCGATGAAGCAAACATGTACTACATGATAGATAAGTACATGCAGACCGACTTCCTTGTCGAGAAGACGTTGGTAATGAGCACAGCGGAAATGGAAAACCTGGACGATATCGCGCGATACGCTGAGGAACTGGCCCCCGAATATACCTTCCTCATCATCGACACAGAGAACGAGCAGGTGATTGACGGCCTGGCCATCGCCATGGACAGGGGTGCCTTCTACCACATGAAGGTGTTCCTGGGCATGGACGAAATCCTGCAATAGCCAGGCGGTAGTTGCACGTTTAGTGACACACAAAAAACGCGCGTCCCATATGGGGCGCGCGTTTGCTATGCGGCGCTTACTCAATCGCGCCGATGCGGTTCAGCGGCCAGAGCACCAGTTTGGGGTGGCCGACAATCATGTTTCGGGAGATGGGGCCAACGCCGGCGGCACGGCTATCGCGGCTGCCGGCGCGGTTGTCGCCGATGACAAAGTACTCGTCTGCTCCCAGGGTACGCGGACCATAGGCCCCTGTGCCAAGGCGGCTCGCCTCCAGGTAGGGCTCGCTGATTTTTTCGCCGTTGCGCCAGACTTGTCCGTTCAAGACGGCAATAGTATCCCCCGGCAGGCCCATCAGGCGCTTCACAAACAGCTCGCTGTAACGCAGGTTGAGCGCCGCGGAGGAACCCAGTTCCACCGACATTTCGCGGGCGCGGCCCGGATAGCGGCAGATGACCACGTCACCGTGCGCCAGTTGGCCAAACAGCGCCTCCGGCCGGGTCACCAGCATCAGGTCGCCGTCGTGCAGGGTGCCCATCATGCTTTGCCCCTGCACGCGCACAGGCATGCCTACCAGGGCGGTGACCACCAGTGCGATGGCCAGGGTGCCCGCGAAGGTCTTCAGCCAGGCCGCGGCCTGCTGAAGGGGCGTTGTTTTCTGCTTTTGCGTTTTGCGGGTCATTGGATGCCGCGGAAACTGCCGAACGGCAGAATCACCAACCGCGGGCGGCCCACAATCATGTCCTTGGTGATGGGGCCCACATCCGCCGAGCGGCTGTCGTGGCTGCCGGCACGGTTGTCGCCCATGACCATGTATTGGTTTTCGCCCATGAGGGTCTTAGGGTAGTTGACGCGCGCGGGGTAGTCCACATACGGCTCATCCACCGGCTGGTCGTTGATGTAAAGGACACCGGCTGATACCTCCACGGTGTCGCCCGGCAGCGCCACCAGGCGCTTGACAAACAGGGTATGGGTGACCACGTCCAGGTCCAGCGGCGCGCCCAGGTGCAGCGTGCGGTGCTGGTTGCGGCCGGGGAAGCGGCAGATGACAATGTCGCCGCGCTTGAGGTTGCCAAGCAGCACTTCCGGCTTGGTGACCAGCATGACCTCGCCGTCCTTGAGGGTGTTGTTCATGCTGCCGCCGTCCACGCGCACGGGCTCAATGAGCAGCGCGCGGATGCTCATCGCCAGCACCACAGCGCCCAGGATGGCGCCAACCCAGCTTAATATCTCTTGCCCCACGGTTTTCTTTTTCTTCTCTTTTTTCTTTTTGCCTTTGGTGTCGGCGGCTTCCGCCAGATCTTCAGCGGGGACTGTGGCCGCGGGTTCCGCTGCCGGCGGGGTCATGGGCTGCTGGGGATCGTTGTTTCGCTTGTCTTCACTCATGGTGCGTCGGTTTCTCCTTCATATGCGCTTGGCTGTTCCAGCCCCAGGCTGACGGCGGCGGGCACGGGGCCCTGCTCCAGGGTGCGGCGCTTGCGGCGCACAAAGTCCGCCCTGTCCAGCATCACCACACGGTCACACCCCAGACAGCGGATTTTGACGTCCGCGCCGATGCGGGTCACCACCCACTCCTTGCTGCCGCAGGGGTGGGGCTTGCGCATCTCCACCCGGTCCTGCAGCCTGATTTCTTCTTTCGTCATGCAGTGCATTATAGCGTTTCTGCCAGGTGATGACAACCTTCGAGCCGTGGTCTGTATGCTGTGTACTGCCTTTTCGATGGCCCCACGCGGGGGTCGCTTGCTGTGTTATGATGAGCGCATGGGAGGGATGGCCATGGAACAGCCCATGCTGGTGGTGCTGATGACGCTGCGCTTTCGTGCGTCCTGGTGCCGCAGCCTGAAGGACAAGCGCGCGGCCGTGCGGGCGGTGACATCAGCGCTGAAAAACCGGCACAATGTGTCGGTGGCGGAGTCCGGTCAGCAGGAAAGCTGGACGCTGTTTGATGTCACCGTCGCATCGCTTGCCTTTCACCAGGCCCAGGCGGACAGCCTGCAGGAAGCCATCCTGCGTACGGCGCAGGACGCCACCGAAGCGGAACTGTATAGCCAGGTAGCAGAAGTTATATAGCGCAAAGGAATAGGCCCGGCTTGCGCCGAGCCCATTCCTGCTGTTTGTCGGGGTTATTTGACCCCACAGTGTTTACTTATTGCGCTCATCAAAGGGGTGGTTTTCTATGACCCGCCCGTCGTTGTCCACATCCAGCGCACGGTGTACGCGCTCGCTGGCGCGGTGCAGGTTTTCTTCCGCCTTATCCAGGAACGGCTGGTCCTTGGGGTCCAGCGTGCTGGTGTCGGGCGCCCTGCCGTCCATGTCAAACACCAGGGGGTTGCCCAGGTGGTCATAGCGGCGGTAGTATTCGTCTTCCGGATAGCGGAAGATGTCGTTCACGCGGCCATAGTGGTCGCCGTCGGCCTTGACCAGCACCAGCACATCGCCGTTGTTCAGCGCGTGCTCATACTGTTCCGCGTCGCCCTTGTCCACACCCAGGCCCACTAAGGCACCCACGATGCCGCCGGCAACGCCGCCTGCCACCAAACCGCCCAGCGTGGCCGCAATGGGGCCAGCCGCCAGAAACGGGCCAATGCCAGGAATGGCCAGTACGCCCAGGCTTGCAAGCAATGCGCCCGCGCCGCCAAGCAGACCGCCTGTCACAGCGCCTGTGGCCGCGCCGCTGGCTGCAGCACTTGGGGTATCCGCGTCCAGCAGTTCAAAGCGCTCGGGGTTCTTTGCCAGTACGGAAATGTCTTCCGGGGCGTAGCCTGCTTCGTGCAGCCGACGCAGGGCAGAGAGGACTTCTTCCTGTGTCTTGTAAACGCCAACAACTGTTTTCATGGTTGGTTCCTTTCTTTCATCAAATGTTTATCGAAGGTACCGGCGAGGTCTATCGTTCAGCCTGCTTACCGGTGGTGTTATACGGAGTATATCCGCCCATTTTGCTCATTAAACGATAAAAATGTAGAAACTGGTCTATATGAATAAAGAAAACTACAAACATAAGGAAAGCGACCCACGGGAGACAAGATACGGATTACCATAAAAAGATTTAGATAAAAACGGAGCAATAAAAAACAGCCGAAAAAAACTTTCGGCTGTATGCATTGTTGTACCGAAAAGGGCGGGGTGATGTTCCCGCGGCGAGCCGGTTTACCTTTCCGCCGCCGCCTCCGCCCGTTTGGCCAGGCTGTTGGCCATCTCACCGTAGCGTTGGTACTCCGCCGCCAGGTCCTTGTTGGTGTCGCCGGCCTCGCCCAGGTGGATGACCATGGCCACATGGGGTTCGATGGAGAACATGCCCTTGTAGCCCTGCTTCAGCAGGTCGGTCATCAGCGCCTCCACATCGCAGTCGCCCTGGCCGGGCATGGTGTATCCGCCTTCGTTTAACAGGCAATCCTTGATGTGAAAGTGATCCAGGTACGGCAGCGCCGCGCGGTAAAAGCCCCAGTTGTCCTCTTTTGTGCCGCCGTGGGCGATGGCATTGCCGGAGTCAAACACCATGCGAAAGGCGGGGGAGTTTAAGTGCGCCATCAGTTCTTCCAGGTGCGCGGGCGACTGCGCGCCCCACCCGTTGCAGTTTTCGTGCAGCAGCACGATGTCCGTGTCTTCGGCGCGCTTGATGAGTTCGCCCAGGCGCTTGAACGCCTCAGCCCTCCACGTTTTGGCATCCGCCTCGCCCTGCGGGTAGGACATGATGCGGATGAACCGCGTGCCCAGCCGCCGCATGCGGGGGATGGAGCGCTTCAAGTCCTCCACATCCACTTCAAAGGGGCTGGTAACGGGCCGCGCCCAGTTGGCGATGGCGGAGGCAAAGCCCGCGCAGCCCATGTTGGCCTCCTGCATGGCGCGGTACACCTGCTCAAAGGCATCGTCCGTCAACTGCGTTACGCTGACGCCTTCAATGGTGCGCAGCTCCAGGGTGTTCCAGCCCAGGGCTTGGTGGGCGCTGATTTGTGTGGACAGCAGCGGGCCCGCCTCATCGGCGATGCCCGTCATGCGGCTGAGGATGCCGTTGTTTGCCATGTCATTCTCCTTTGTGTTAGGAAGTGCTTTCAATGCCCAGGGTCATCGGCTGGCCGACGGGCAGCGCATCCGGGTCAAACGCAAAGGCGTCTTTGCCGGATTCCGTAAAGCGCAGCCCCTTGGGCAGCTGCAGGGTGAACCGCCGGCCGGAAGCCGTGGGCGTATAGCCCGCCTGCTGCCGGGTGATGGACACCCCCTGTTCGTGCATACGCAAATCATAGGCGTTATAGCGCTCCAGCGTCAAGTGGGTGCTGCCGTCGTCCTCCACGTAGGTGTATTGGCTGTCCTGCCCCGGCATCAGCAAAAACGCCGTGTGCTGTAAACACGCGTGCGGGCTGCGGGCGCAGTCCGGGTTGGTGGGCACAATGGCGCCTTCCCGCAGCAGGTAATGGGGTTTGCCGTCCATGGGCACCGGCAGGGAGATGGTCTGCCCGCCTTCGTACACCAACTGTTCCCGCGGGTCGTACCAACGGTATCCCTTTGGCAGCCGCACGGTTTGTGTCTTCTGGCCGGGGTTGACGGCGTTCACCTTCAGCACCCACGGGCCAAACAATACGTTGATGTCATCGCTTGTAAGGGCGTCATCCTCTGTAAATGCCAGGCACAGCATGCGCTCAAGCGGAAGCCCCGTGTTGGCCGCCTCTATCGCGCAGTTGTAGATGTAGGGCAGGAACCTGTAGTGCTCAAGAATCAGCGAACGGATGGTCTCCGCGCTGTTTTCATACATCCAGGGCTCGGTGGGCACGCCATCGGGGCGCCAGCTGTGGATGACAAACCGCGCCTGAAAGACCCCCGTCTCACAGCTGCGCACCAGCAACTCTTCTCCTGGGGTTTCACCAAAGAAGCCGCCCAGGTCGTGTCCCGCGAACGGCAGGCCGCTAAGCCCAAGGCCCGTGCCCATATACTGGTTGTAGCGCAGGGTTTCAAAGTCGCTGCGGTTGTCGCCCGTCCAGGTACGGGCGTAGCGCTGCAGGCCCGCTGTGCCGGCTCGGGAATAGACCCAGGGACGCTTTTGCGGCTGTTGCTCCAAAAAGGCCTGGTGGGACGCCTCTGCCATCAGCACCGGGTATACGGACTTTGCCATCCAGGCATTCAGCGCCGTGTCTTCCAGCTCCAACTCGTTGTTGTCGTTCCAGATGCCGGTACAGCCATGGTCCAGGTATTGGGCCTTCAGCTGATCCATCCACCAGCGGCGGGCCTGTTCGTTGGTAAAGTCCAGAAACGATGCGAAGCCGCCCCAGAAGTATTCTACCACCGGGTGCCCTTGTGCATCCTGTATGAAAAAGCCGTTCCTCGTTAACTCCTCATACCAGGGGTGGCTGACCAGAAAACCCGGCTTGATGTTCATCAGCAGGTTGTAGCCCCGCTGGGCCAGCTGCTTCAGCCAAGGGCCATAGTCCGGAAACTTTTTCTTGTTCCATAACAGCGCGTACCGCTTGCCGTCGTCTGCCTTCAGGTATCCGCTGGATACATACATGCCCTCACAGGGAATGCCGCGCTTCTCCGTTTCTTCAAAAAACTGCAGCACACGCTGCGCCGCGTCATCTGGCTCTACGTAGTTCATGGAGGAACCAAAGAACCCAAAGCTGAACCACGGCGGCAGTGCCGGCAGCCCAGTCACCCCGCAGTAGCCCCGCATGATGTCGCCATAACCGTTACCCAGAAACAGCCAGTACTCAAAGGGACCGCCCACCGTTTCCAAGGCGAAGTAGTAGGGGCTCTCGCGGCCCAGATCCACCCAGCGAATCGCGGGATGCGGGAAAAACAGCCCGGCCAGCGTGCGGGTTTGCGGGTTATGGCGGATGACAAAGGGCACGGACTTGTACAGCGGGTCATGGCCCGCCGCGTCATAGCCCAGCGAGTCGCGGTTGTGCATGGCGTAGCGCCGGCCCCGCCTGTCGGGCAGGCCGGCTTTGTCGCCCAAGCCGTAAAACCGGTCGCCCGCGGCCAGGGGAAAGTTCAGCCGCAAAACAGGCTTTGCGCCGCCATCTGTGATGACCCGCGCCGGAAAGGCGGGGATGACCGTGTCGCTGTCCCCCATGAAGCCGCCATGCTGGAGGATGCCGTTTTGGTAGACGGCAGGCGTCGCGGTGGCATGGTCGATGACCACTTTTGTGCCCTCCCGCGTGGTGAGGACGAAGCCACCCTGCTGTTCGTCCACTTGCACGTTTAAGGGGGTCAGCCGCTGCTGCCAGCCCTTCACCATCACCTGGGCAGCGCGCTCCGCCCGCGGATCCGGCGGGGTGCTGTCAAAGTGATACGCAAACCGCATCACTCCGCCGGCAAAACAGCTGATGGTGAGCTTGCCGCCGCTGCCCGTGAACGCGGCCGTGTGTCCCTGCGTGTGGCAGGCGCTGAGGTTGGCAATGTACGTACGCATATTATCCTTTCACCGAGCCGGCGGAGATGCCGGTCATAAAGTATCGTTGAAACAGAAAGAACACCGCCACCACCGGTATGATGGCCACCGTGGTCATGGCCAGCAGGTGCGCCCAGTTAATCTGCAGCTGGCCCACAAAGTTGGCCAGTGCCTGCTGCACGGTTTGCTTTTTATTGTCGGTGATGACAATCAGCGGCCACAGGTAGTCGTTCCACCGCCACATGAACGAGAAGATGGTGATGGTGGCGACAATGGGCGCGGACAGCGGCAGGATGATGCGCCGAAACAGATACCATTCGCCCGCACCGTCGATGCGGGCGGCCTCAATCATGCTGTTCGGCAGGGTGACCATGTACTGCCGCGCCAGAAAGATGCCCGTGGGCGTGGCCGCCGGGGGAATGATGATGCCCCAAAGCGAGTTGAGCAGCCCAAAGGACTTTAACTGCAGGAAGATGGGAATCATGATCACTTGCAACGGAATCATCAGCGTGGACAACATCAAGCCGAACAACAGGTTTCGGCCAGGGAAGATGTACTTGGCCAGCGCGTACCCCGCCATCACGTTAAACAGAACCGCCAGCACGGTGGAGGTCACCGCCACAAACAGCGAGTTGGCGAAGTAGCGCAGAAAGTCGCCCTGGCTGAGGGCCTGCTGATAGTTTTGCAGTGTAAACGCCCGGGGCAGCAGGGTCATGGGCTGGCGAAACAGCTCGGACTGCGCTTTAAACGAGCTCAGCGCAATCCACACCACCGGAAACAGCACCGCCGCGGCCAGGACGGTGAGCAGTGTGTAGCGCCCCGCGCGGCTCAAACGGGTGTTATTCATAGTCCTGCTCCTTTCCGGTGAGCCGGAACTGCACCAGGGTAAACAGGCCGATGATGACCATCAGCGCCACCGACATGGCGGCGGCGTAGCCCATGCGATCTTCCATGAAGGCCACTTGGTACACCTGCTGCACAATGAGCTTGGTGGCGTAGCCCGGGCCGCCGCCGGTCATCACGGTGATGAGCTCGTAGGCCTTAAACGCCCCGATGGTGCTAAGCACCATGACCACCAGCAAGGTGCTTTTCAGCAGCGGCAGCGTGATGTGCCAAAATGTCCCCACACGGCTTGCGCCGTCGATGTTGGCGGCCTCGTACAGCTCCCGGGGGATGGCCTGCAAGCCGGAAATCATGATGACCATGTAGTAGCCGGCCTGCGCCCACAGCGACACGATGATGACGCTGAGCATGGCCAGGCGGCCATCCACCAGCCAACCTACACCGTTGCCGCCCAGCTGGCGCAGCACAAAGTTCACCACGCCCATTTCATCGCCCAGAATAAACCGCCAGGCGATGCCCACCGTCACCATGCTGAGCAGCGACGGAATGTAAAAGGCGGAGCGGTAAGCACGCTCGCCCCGCAGGTCATTTTTGTGAAGCAGCATCGCCAGCCCCAGGGCGACCACGGTCAGCAGCGCCACGGTGGCGGCGGAATACACCAGGGTGTTCTGTACCGTAATCCAAAACACCCGGTCATTCAGCAGCCGCTGAAAGTTTTTCAGCCCCACCCACCGGCTGCCGGTAAAGATGCCCCAATCCGTCAGCGACATGCGCAGCCCGCGCGCAGCGGGGATGATAATAAACAGCACGAATATCAGCAGGTTGGGCAGCAAAAACAGCAGCGGCGCCAGTGTTTGATGAAAGTTTCCGCGCGGGCGGCGCGGGCGGCGGGTGATTCCTGTTTGCATGGCTCCTCCCGGACGGTTCATGAAAAGACAGCCGCTCCGCCGGGGGGACCCGGCGGAGCAGCCAGATGGTGGTGGGTTATTCGGCCAGGGCCGCGGCCTGGCTGTCGATTTCTGCGGCGGCCTGCTCTGGGGTCAGGGCGCCCATCAGCATTTGCACCACCTGCTCGCGAATGATAGCGGAAGACTTGCCCACCAGCGGGCTGTTCCACTCCTGCGCGGCGAAGGCGGGGGTCAGCTTCAGGTCTTCGGCGAAGGTGTCAAAGTTTTCCTTGTTGGCGGTGTAGTTGACTTCCGCGTCCAGGCGGGAGGTGAGGTTGAAGGTGCCGGCGCAGTACATGGCGTTGTGTTCTGCGTCCGAGAACCATGCCATCAGCTTCTGTGTCTCTTCCTTGTTGGGGCTCAACTTGAAGGAGGCAATGAACTTGCCGCCGGGCACGGAGGACTGAATCTCGCCCTTGGGGTTGCGTACGGCCATCCATTCAAAGTCCGTGATGTCTTTGCTGTAGCCGTTGACATTCCAGCTGCCGCCGATGTGGGCGGCCGCGATGCCGGCCTGGAACAGCTCGTTTGCCTTTTCGCTGCCCATCCAGACAGACTTGGGAATCAGCTCCTCATCGTGCATGCGCTGAAACCCGGACCGCATCTCGATGTTTTGGGGGGGGTTCAACGCCACAGCGCACAAATATTCGTTCAGCAGACGTCCGACAAACTGATACAGGATGGTGGAGAAACGATGGGGGGTAAAGTCCACCGCCAGGCCGTACTTGATGTTGTCGTTGGCTTCGACCACCTTACGGGCAGCCTCTTCCCAGTCTGCCCAGGTCCAGGTCTGGCTCAGCGCCGCCACGTCGATGCCGGCGTTATCAAAGGCGGTTTTGTTCACCAGCATGCCGTTGCCGGTGGCTTCGGTGGGGTAGGCCACCATTTGGCCTTCAGGGCTTAAGGCATAGGCCATCATGGCGGGCATAAAGCCGGCCTTTACGGCCTCGATGTCGTCCACATAGCCGTCCACGGGCTCCAGCGTCGGCAGGAACACCGGCAGCAGCGCGGTGGGCAGGCGAGCCAGATCCGGCGCGTTGTCACCGGAAATCATCAGCTTCAGTTTTTGCTCGAACTCGCTGAAGGCGATGACCTGCAGGTCAATCTTCACGTGGGGGTTCGCTTCCAGGTAGTCCTGGATGGTCGCTTCAAAGACCTCAGATTCGTTGGCGTCGTTGAACCACAGCACGGTCAAGGTTACTTCCTCCTGCGCCAAGGCGCCGGAAACGCCAAGCAACAGGGCCGCGGTCAGTAAAAACAGCAACAGCTTTTTCATCAGGGGAATCCTCCTATGTATGTTCTTGGCCGCCTGTCAGACGGCACACAGCGACCACCGTCCGAATGCTGGACGGCTTTCGCTATGCTGATACTGAACTCACTCGTTAACGCTTCTATGTGCTGGTCTTTTTGCGCCTCTGCGTCGCCTCTATCCCTCAGCGTAGCGCCGCTACGCCTCGCTCTTTCGGCTTAGCATAGGCATCAAAAATCCTCAGCCCATCAGTGCGTTAACTCCTTCGTTCAGTATGAATTACCGCGAGTATACCCTGTTGGGCGGTCCTCGTCAAGGAACCGGACGGGCCATTGATAGCCCGTCCAAACATTTTACATGAAATTTACGGCGATTTTACAACCGCTTTACACAAGCGTGGGTGACTTCCCGTTCATGGCACCAGGCGGCTGTAGCCCCACAGCATGTGCGCGAGTTCGGCGCGGGTGGCTGGCTCTTGGGGGGCCAGGCGGCCGTCCCGCAGGGAAAGCGCCTCCGTGCTTAGCAACAGGCGCGTCATGTACGCGTACTTTTCTGTTACCTCGTCCGCGTCCGGGATATCATCGGGAAAAGGGGGAACGTTAGGGTCCGGGGTGCCCGGGGGCGTGTTTTGCACCACGAATTTGTAGACAGCCAGCACCAACTGTTCGCGGGTCACAGGGTCATCGGGCTTGGCGTTCAAATCTTCTACGACGGCGCCGCCCTTGAGGATTTCCAGCGCCAGTTCCGGCGGCAGGTCGGCGCCGCTGGCCGCGTTCAGCAGGGCGCTGGCCATCTCGCCCATGGTGGTGGGCAGGTCGGGCTCAAAGGCATCCGCTGACACAGGCTGCATCACCCGCTTCTCCAGCACATGCGCCACGGCTTTCCTGTACCAGGCGTCCTCCGGTACTTCGGCGGGCAGCGCCGCGTCCGCCAGCGCGGGCACCGCCAAGGCAAGGGACAGCAGGGCTGAAAGCAGCAGCAAAGCGGCTCGTGTTGGTCGTTTCATGGGGACAATGCTCCTTATTCTTCTTGAGATGTGCTCCAGAACAGGTACGCCAGGTCGGCCCGTGTGGCCGCTTCCTGTGGGGCGGCCAAGCCATCTTTCAGGGTCAGGTACCCGGCGCCCAGGGAGAAGCGAACGGCGTCCACATGCTGGGGAGAGACCGTATCCGCGTCCGCCAAGCCCTCCGGGAAGGGTTCCACCGTCAGGCTTTCGCCGCTCATATCGGCCACCTGGGAGAAGATAACATACAGGATATGCACCAGTTGCTCGCGGGTGAGGATGTCCTCGGCCTTCACATCCTCCTTCAGCACCCCGCCGCCCCTGAGTATGCGCATGGCCTCCTCCGCGGGAGTACTCGGCGCGCCCATCAGCGCAAGGAAGCCCTCCGATGCCTCTCCCGCCGTGATGGGTTTGTCCGGCTCAAAGGCGCCTTCATTGACGGGCTTCATGATGTTGCCGTTCAGCACAAAGTCCACCGCTTCTTTGTACCAGGCGTCCGACGCCACATCTGAAAGCGCGCCCGGGTCGGCCTCCTTCACGCCAAAGGGGTTGTAGACGACGTCGAACAGCTCCGCGTTTTCTTTCAGGATGGCGGCGCCGCCCGCGGTGGAGCGGTGTCCCTGCTCACTGAGCTGGCGGTACAGCGGCGCGTACGCTTGCACCTTTTCAGGGGTCAGGCCCTTTAGTTCCTTCATCCACTGCAGGTACACTTCCTGAGGGCGCTCGTCCAGTGTGCCAAGCAGCGCGCTTAAGGCGCCCTGCAGTTCGCCCTGGGACAGCGTATAGCCGCTGTACGCGGACAAAATGTAGCCGTTGATGGTTTCCTGGTTCAGGTCCATGGCTTCGATGGCGTCCGGCATGGCGGCATAGACGTCGAAGGTTTCCTGGATGTTGGGGTCCATGAAGGTCAGCATCATCACGCCGTCCTCCGAGCTCATGTGCTGTACGCCATACGCGCCGTACTGCTCGCGCAGTTGCGGCTGCAGGTAAGTGTCGGCCAGCAGCATGCCCAGCGCGTCAAATTCGGCGGAGGTCTGCTCCAGGCCAAGCAGGGCTTTGGGGGCGTACAGCATGTTGTACTGCACCGCCGCATCCACCACGATGGCTTCCCTTTGCGCGATGGCGGGCAGGGAGTAAGTAACCTGCTCGCGGGTGGTGTCATCCAGCTTGGCCAGGAACGCGTCCGCGCTCTGACGGTGGATGGGCGCGCTGTCTTCGCTTCCGGCGAACGCGCTGACGGCGTCCGGACGGGCCCTCAAGTGCGCCTGAACGGCCTGCAATCGCTGCAGCGCGACGGCGGGGTCCTGCTCAAACAGCTGCTCCGCCTGCTCTAAGAAGGTGTAGTAATCAAGCCAGTACAGGTAGTTGTAGTACTGAAAGCCGGGGGACGCGTACGCGTACGCGCGGTATATCTGCAGCTGGTAGGGCATCTGGGTGATGGCTTGCCGGAGGTTGTTTTTCGTTTGGGTTACTAGGTTCGCGACTTTCTGCGCATCATCCAACTTGGTCTCGTACAGCAGTTCGTACACCAGGTCGTAGGCGGGGGCCATGTCTTCGTCCATGGCAATCCAGCTGACGCGCAGCTTGGGGTACACGCCCTGGCGGTCGGCGCCCACGTATACGGTGGGCCGCAGGTCCAGCTGGTACAGGTAGCGGGTCATCAGCGCGGTCAGCGCGGCATTGGGGCGCTGCGCGGTATCCAGCTTGCCCACCAGTTCGGTGAACAGCTTGTACCAATGCAGGTCTTCCTGGGGCAGGGTGCCGGCGTCCAGCAGCAGCAGGGCATGCCCAACGCCAGACACATCCGCCTGGGCGTGCATGCGCCGCACCTGGTCGGCGCCTGTTTCATCGGTAATGGTATACATGCGCCGCTCTTCCGGCAGCGTATCCACTGATACCGCCTGCAGTTGCCCGACATACTGGGCGGCATCGTCTTCCTGCTTGCCCTCAAAGTTGGCGGCGGCATCCACTAGGGCGGCGATGTCCGCTTCGCTCATTTCCGCCTTCTTTTGCTGCAGTTTCTCGGTCAGTGCCGCGTCCTGCGCTTCCTTTTGTCCGGGTGCGGGCGTCATGGTCAGCATGGCCACCCGGGGGTTGTCTACGGTCAGCCTGCTGAGCAGGTCCTGGTACACGCCTTCTTCCGCGAAGCGCACATAGTTTTGCGTGTTGTCCACATAGCGGGCGTAGGCCAGCGGGTCGCCGTCGGCGGCGGCCCAGTTGTAGGCGATGTTTACCAACAAGTCGGTGCCCACCGTGATGCACTCGATGAAAAACAGAAGATGCAGCCTGGTGGACGAGGCAACGGACTCAACCGCATCCAGG
>CAYFSN010000002.1:23226-33114 GCA_964345845.1 uncultured Christensenella sp. | reverse complement strand
CACGGGCTCGCTCAGCACCTGGCTGCGTACGCCCTCGCTGGACAGCAGCAGCTGCAGCCTGGTGGACGCGGCCACCGCCTCCACCGCCTCCAGGTCAAAGCCGTTGTCCTGAATGTTCTTGAGGGACTCTTCCACGATGCCGCGGAATATGGGCGCCTCCTCGGGGTTGATGCCCCGCGCGGAGAAAAACAGCCCGGGCTCCGGCGTCAGGTCGTCAAAGGTGCAGGACGCGGTCACGGCGGGCAGCTGCTCCTTCATGGCCTGCTGAAAGGGGGAGGAGGCTTCGTTGAGCAGTACAGCCAACAGGTCCATGGCGCCCTTGTCTTCCATGGTGGCGTCGGCCAGGGCATAGCCAAAGTACGCGGCGGCGCCGCGCTCGGTGTCGCTGCCGGCCTCCACCGGAAACTGCGCCTGGGCTTCCACGGGGGCGGTCAGCGGGGCGTAGCCGGTATCGTCATAGGCAAACGTCCGCTTGTCAAAGGCGGAGAAGTAACCGTCCAGCAGCGCCAGGAAATCATCTGCTTGCTCCAGCTTGCCGTACAGCATGGTCAGCGAGTTGCTGGGGTGGTACCAGGCGGCGTGAAAGTCCTTCAGGTGCTGCCAGGTCATCTCCGGAATGTGGGCAGGCTTGCCGGCAAAGTAGTAGCCGGCGCGGCTGCCCGGGTACAGCGCCGCGCGAAAGTCAAAGTAGCCGGCGGTGTTCAGGTCATAGGCGCCGCTCATTTCGGAATATACGGTACCAAGCAGGCCGAGGTCGGCGTCCTTGTCCGGCAGGGCATAGCGCCAGGCTTCCTCCTGGAAGATGCTTTCATCTTCCAGAATCATCGGGTTAAAGACACTGTCGGTGTAAAAATCGGCGTATTTAAGCAACTGCGCCTCCGACAGGGAAGCCACGGGGTACGTGGTCACCATGGGGCCGGTCATGGCGTTCATGAAGGTGTTGTAGGTTTGATAGATCAGGTTGAAGAACAGCGATTTGGACGGGTATTTTTTGGAGCCGTTCAGCGTGGCGTGCTCAAACACATGGGGCACGCCGGTATCGTCCGCCACCGGCGTGCGAAAGGAGATGTCAAACGCGCGGTTGTTGTCCTCATTTTCCAGCAGCATCACCACTGCGCCGGTTTTTTCGTGCTCCAGCAGGGTGACATCGGCGTTGACCAGGTCCAGCCGGCTTAGCTGTGTTACCACAAAACCAGCGGTCTTGTCACCCACCTGCCGGGCGGGGGTCTCCGCCAGCGTGGGCACACCAAGGGCGGACAGCAGCAGGGCTGCGCACAGCAAACAGCTGAGATACGCGCTTCGTTTCTTCTTCATATGTAGCCTCCTTATGCGTGATGGGAACGGACGGCAGATAATGCCCGCAGGGTACAAGGCAGTCATTCAGTTTCAGCATAATGTACCCGCCAAACGCCGTCAGGTTTATTCAATGGTTTTTCATCCGCATTTTACAAAAGATATGCGGAACAAGAAATGCTTGGAGACTATCTCGATATATTGTTCCGAAAACCGTATAAGTATGCCGCCGGATACGGAGAAACTAAAAAGCCCGCCGAGGCGGGCGAAGTGGGTGATCTTGTTGTAATTGATTGTCGTGGTTTCTTTATTCCGCGGGCTTGATTTTCTCGCCCCACAGGTCCATCCACCGGGCGGCGAGGAAGCCGGCCACCGCCAACGCCATGCACAGCAGCGCCTGACCGACGGACGCGTAGCTGCGGGGAATAATCATCAGCGTGCTGGCCAGCACCAGGCCTACGATGGCGTGGGAGGCCAGGCTGAAGTGCTTTTCAAACAGGCTGTCAATCAGCCGGGCGCAAAACACCGCCACCAGGCCGATGCCGGCGATGAGGGGGATGATGACGGAAAAGTCCAACCCGCCCACACCGTCCATGATTTGCCGGTACAGTCCCATGAAGATGAGGATGGAGGAGCTGGACAGCCCCGGTACAATCAGGCTAAAGCCCCAGACGATGCCGGACACAACGCTCCAAAACAGCGTCAGCTTGATGTTCATGGACGCGACCGACTGTATGATGATGAGAAACGCCAGCAGCCCAAAGAAGGTGATGGCCAGCGCGCGGTTGTCATGCTTGTGGCGGGTCTGGCTGCGGGCGGTTTTCAGCAGCATGGGCACGGTGCCCAGAATCAGCCCCACAAACAGGCTGATGGGGTAGGGCGAATCCTCCGCGAACAGCAGCGCCATGAGCTTGGCAAAGCCAACAAAGCCGATACCCACCCCGATGATGATGGGGATGAACAGCCACAGGTTCTTTTTCAGCGCCCGGATGGGGTGGCTGAGCAGCTCCATCATGGGGCGGTAGATGCCAAACACCACCGCCAGCACCCCGCCGGACACCCCGGGCAGGATGGCGCCGCCGCCGATGAGGGCGCCCTGCAGCACGCGCATCGCCATCAGCTTGGGGTCGCGCTGGTCGGGTTTCTTCTGGGTGTCTTGTGGTTGGTTTATGTCCAGTTTGTTGTCCATGTTGCCTCCTGGGTCATTTGACCGCACAAAGTGTACCACAGATTGCCCGGCCTTGGACACAGGCGGACGCGGTGTACATCAAGTTGCAAGCTTTTTACCAAACTTTTACCAAAGACCCCTTGACATATATGATATCAAATTGATATCTTAATGGTACCAACAAAAGGAGGGGTACACCATGAAGGAAAAAACACTGAAAGCCAGACCCGGTATGCCGGTGCTGCTGGGAGGCATTTTACTGTACGCGGTGGCCATCGGAGTGATTATTCTGGGCGGCGTGCTGCTGGAGGCCGAGCGCAATATTGGCGCGCTGCCGTTGGTGGTGGGCATTGTGGGGCTGGTGGCAGGGTTCATCCCCTTCCTGGGGCTGAAGGTGTTGGGCCCCAATGAAGCCTTGGTGCTGACGCTGTTTGGCAAGTACACCGGCACCCTGCGTGAGTCCGGCTTCTACTTTGTGCATCCTTTCAGCGTCAGCGTCAACCCCGCCGCCAAAACCCGCCTGGGGCAAAGCGGCGACGTCATTGAACGCAAAAGCGGCATTACCATCACGGGCGACGGTGCCAAGGTGGATACCGAGGCCATCGGCAAAAAGATTTCCTTGAAGGTGATGACGCTGAACAACGCCAAGCAAAAAGTGAACGACGTGCTGGGCAACCCCGTGGAAATCGGCATTGCTGTGATGTGGCGCGTGGTGGATACCGCCAAGGCGGTGTTTGATGTGGACAACTACAAGGAATACCTGTCGCTGCAGGCAGACAGCGCGCTGCGCAACATCGTGCGCATCTACCCCTACGATGTGGCCCCCGGTGTGGACACCACCGGCGATGGCGAGCCCGATGAAGGCAGCCTGCGCGGCTCCAGTGAAGTCGTGGCCCGCCGCATCCGCGATGAGATTCAGAGTAAGGTAAACGACGCCGGCATCGAAATCCTGGAAGCGCGCATCACCTACCTGGCCTATGCCCAGGAAATCGCCGCCGTGATGCTGCAGCGCCAGCAGGCCTCCGCCGTCATCGACGCCCGCAAGATGATTGTGGACGGTGCCGTGGGCATGGTGGAAATGGCCCTGGAAAAGCTGAGCGAGAAAGACGTTGTCTCCCTGGATGAAGAGCGCAAGGCCGCCATGGTATCCAACCTCCTCGTCGTGTTGTGCGGCAATCGTGACGCGCAGCCGGTTGTCAACAGCGGCAGCCTGTATTAAGCCATGTCTGAGGGAAGAAAGCAGGTCCCCCTGCGCCTGTCCGCCAAACTGTACGAGCAGCTGGCGGCCTGGGCGCAGGATGACTTCCGCTCTCTTAACGGGCAGATAGAGTATCTGCTGACCGAGTGCGTGAAAAAGCGCAGGGGCGGAAGGCCCGCGGAGCAAGAGGACGATGGGCAGGAGCCGGAAGGCCCGTAGAGTCGTCAACAGATGTAAAAGAACGACAATAATTTGTCAAAAAGTACGCTATAAATATCACGAAGATGGGTTGCTGCAGGCAGCGGTGTGGTAAGATATGCCTTGTTTTCACCGAAAGGAGCGCGTATGCAGTTAGAAGTACGGGATATTACCAAGAGCTTTGGCGAAAAGCAGGTGCTGCACGGGGTCAGTTTCACGGTGCAGTCCGGCCGGGCCATGGGCTTCCTGGGGCGCAACGGCGCCGGCAAGTCCACCACCATCCGCTGTTTGATGGACGTGTTCAAGCAGGACAGCGGCGGCTTTTACCTGGACGGCCAACCGCTTGACATCAAAAAGTACCGGGTGGGCTACCTGCCCGAAGAGCGGGGCATGTATCAAAAGCACGGCGTGCTGGAGCAGCTGGAGTACTTTGCCAGGCTAAGGGGCGCCAACAAACAGGAGGCGGCCCGCACCGCCAATTACTGGGTGGATTACTTTGACCTGGGCGAGTACAAAAAGAAGAAGCTGGAAACGCTGTCCAAGGGCAACCAGCAGAAAATCCAAATCGCCCAGAGTTTTCTGAATGAACCGGACATCCTCATTCTGGACGAGCCCTTCAGCGGGCTGGACCCGGTGAACGCCCAGGTGTTCAAGGACACCATCCGGCGCTTTGTGCAGGAGGGCAAGCTGGTCATCTTCTCCTCCCACCAGATGGGCTATGTGGAGGAAATCTGCGACGACATCACGCTGATTCACCAGGGGGACATCCTGCTGACGGGCGACCTGGAGCAGATTAAGCGCGAAATAGGCGAAGGCAAGATGCAGCTGCGGGTGGAAAACCTATCCGATGAACAGCTGGCCGCCGCCATCCAGGGGCAATTTCCGCAGCTGGCCACTCAGCCCCACGAGGACGGGCTGATTCTGGATACCCAGGGCCAGGTGACACAAAAGCAGATTCTTGACTTCGTCGGACAACAGGGGCTGACGGTATTCCGCTACGGGCTGTATACACCGTCGCTGAACGACATCTTTATTTCAAAGGCGGGTGAACACCATGTTGCGTGATTTCGGCTTGGTCTTCGGCTATGAGCTGAAGCAGCAGTTGGGCAAGAGAACCGTGCGTGTGGTCACGATTATTCTGGTGGTGGTGGCCTTGCTGGCGACGTCCATCCCGCGGCTGAGCGCCATGTTTTCAGGCGGCGAGGGCGCGGATGAACCAGTGGTAGACACCACGCTGACAAAGCAGGTGGGCTATACCTTTGCCACCCCGGAACTGGAGGCGGAGTACACCGCGCTGCTGGGCCTTGCGCCTGAAAACCTCTACGCCTCGCGGGACGACCTGCTGGCGCAGCTGAAGGATAACGGCCTGCGGGCGGGCTTTGTCATCAACGACGCGGGCTATGAAGCCCTCTACATGGACAAGGGCATCGACGACAACCAGGACCGCGCGCTGGAGCAGGTGATGGCCTCCCATCAAAAGCAGCAGATGCTGGAAGGCCGCGGCCTGACGATGGACGACCTGTACACCATTGAGTCGCATGTGCCGGACAGCACGCTGACCGTGCTGGGCAAGACCACGGAAAACAACCTGTTTATCTCCATGGCGCTGATGGTGGCGGTGTATATGCTGGTGCTGCTGTACGGCAATGTCACCTCCACCATGATTGCCCGGGAGAAGGACTCCAAGGCCATGGAACTGCTCATCACCAGCACCCGGCCGGCCCCGCTGATTCTGGGCAAGGTGGCGGCAGCGGGCGTCAGCGGTGTGGTGCAGTTTGGTTTGATTGCGGCGGCACTGTTGGGCGGCTTCCTGTTTAACCAGGAGTTTTACCCGCCCATGGTGCGGCAAATGCTGCTGGGCACACTGAGCACCAACTATGTGCTCACCTACCTGTTCTTCACCATCACCGGCTACCTGCTGTACCTGTTCTTGTACGCGGCGCTTGGCTCCACCGTCAGCCGGGTGGAGGACGTGGGCAGCGCCACCGCGGTGGTGCAGTTCATCTTCATCGCCGGCTACGTGGCCAGCAGCGTTGTGATGACCAACCCTACCAGCGCGCTGGCGGTGGCCACCTCGCTGTTTCCGTTCACCAGCGTCATGGTGATGCCGCTGCGCGCAGGTCTGATGACAGTGCCTGCCTGGCAGCTCATCACAGCCGGCGCGCTGATGCTGGGCTGCGTGGTGCTTTTCGCCTGGCTGTCCATCAAAATCTACCGCTGGGGCAGCCTCAACTACGGCAATAAAACCAACCTCCTGAAGGTGGTTGGCGAGGCCCTGCGGCCGGAGCGCCGCGTCCGCGCCTAACACCGTATACTTCCCAAGAATAAAGACAGGCCGCTGAACCCAGCGGCCTGTCTTTTTCCATGCTTGGTTATTGAGGTTACAACTTGACCTTGCTGATGGTGGTCTGCGCCAGGCAGCTGAGCTGCTCGGGCAGGCCGGAGCAATAGCTGAGCAGCATGTGGCCGTCATCGGTAAAGAAGCAAGCGGGGTAGCAGTACCCGGCGCGGGGGTCGTCTTCCACCACGTACTCTTCGCTCCAGCTGGCGCCGTCATCCTGGCTGATGCTGTATACCAGCGGCGTTCTGCCGCCGCTTTCCCTGGGGGCATTGCGGCCCAGGTATTCGGGGATGGGGTTAAAGATGGCGTAGAGCCAGCCATTTTCCGGCCGCCGCACCACCAGCATGGGGGAGCAGGGCGACGTGAAGCGGGAGGGCTGTGCCTGTGTCCAATGCACGCCGCCATCAAACGAGTAGCTTTCGTACTGGAACATCATGTCGGTGCGCATAAATGCCCACAGCAGGTTGTCGTTTAGCTGAATGACGCCCGGCTCCTGCAGGCCTGAGCGGCTGCGCGGCGAGTGGATGAACACCGTATCCGCGCTTTCCTGGTAGGTGTAGCCGTCATCGTCTGAATACAGGAACGTGGTAAACGAGCGGTAGTCGTAATAGCGCTTATCGTCATCCAGCCTGGATACCCGGTGGTACGCCAGCGGCAGGATGATGCGGCCGCTCTTCAGCCTGCGCACCCGGTCGTTGTTCAGCACATACAGGCCGTCGCCCCGGTGGTGGCTGCACTGAATGTGCTCGTAGAATGTGTGCCCCTCATCGCGTGAGCGCGACAGCCAGATTTGGAAGGTATAGGCGTTGGCCTTTACGATGTAGTACAGCCCCAGGTCGCCGTTGTCCATTCTGAGCAGGTTGCAGCTCATGACGTTTTGGGTGTTAAAGGCGCTGGCTTCAATCAGCACCCGGGTTTCACCCCAGGTTTCGCCTTCATCGGCGCTTTCCAGCCCCACGATATCAGACGGCGCGTCATCCAGCCAGTCGCTGTGAAAGCGGCTGTACGCAAACAGGATGTTGCCGTTGTTCAGCCTGATGAACGCGCCCTCCGAGTGGCGCGGGTAGTTCCCTCCGGGGGATAGGACCAATACAGCCTTTGAGTCGCTTGCTTTCATTGTTTACACCTTTCACATTATACCGCGCGGAGGGAGATACCTCCCTCCGCGCGGCATGTTGGGGTTGTGTTATTCGTATTTGGCCAACAGCTCTTCCACGGTGGGCGCTTTGTCCAGTTCTTCGATGTAGCGGTTGTACTCGACGCCCTCCAAATCCTTCAGGTAGGCGTCCCAGTCACCCTCGGTGTCCTTGTTGCCGGTGATGACATCCATGAAGTAGGCCTTGTAAATGGCCTCCCAGTCCTTGCGGTACTCGTTGTAGATTTCCTTGGCTTCGGTGATGGAGTTGATGTCGTTCTTGTACGGGTAGATCAGGTCGGCGTTCCACAGGCCGCCTTCACTTTCCACGTAGTACTTGACACCGCTCTCAAACAGGGGCTCATAGGTAATCCACTCGGCGGCCAGGCCATCCTGGATGTTGACGGAGAACACCTGCGTGCCCTTTTCACCGGGCTGAATGGCGCCCAGTTTGACAGGCTTATCGTTCTCCCACTTCCAATCCACGCCTTCCTCACCGTACCACAGCTGCGCCTGCACCTGCTTGTCGGCGAAGTTGCTGTAGCGGAAGAACTTCAGAATGTCCACCAGTTTCTCGTCGGACACATCGTAATTCACAAAGAAGCTGGCAGTGGTGGCGGGCGTCAGCATGCGGTTGCGGTAGACATGGCCGGTTTCATCAGCCAGGCCGGGCAGCATCAGCAGTTTGGCGGTGGGATCCGCTTCAAACAACGACAGCGGCGGGCGGGTGATGGCCCAGGAGTTCAGCCAGATGGGCGATACCGCGTTGCCGCCCAAGGCGCCCGCGCGGCCGGAGGTAATCAGCTCCCAGTCACCACCCCAGGCGATGGTGAAGATTTCGGGGTAAATCAGCCCGTCCTTGTAGGCCTGCTGCATGTACTTGAGCATTTCCTTGACCTTGGGGTTGGTGAACCACTCGGCCGGTTTGCCATCCACTTCCTGGATGCCGTCGGTGACACCCTGTGTGGGCAGCAGCCACTCGTTCCAGTCTTTCAGCATGCCGAAGGTGTCTTTTTTGCCGTTGCCGTCCGGGTCATCGTTGACGAAACCGCGCAGGATTTTGTCAAAGGTCTCCAGGCTGATGCCCTTGTCGGCCACGTAGAGTTGGTCACTTAGTTTTTCGATGTTGATGTCGCCCAGGTCGATGCCCAGTTTCTCAATCCAGTCATAGCGCAGGAAGATGTTCTTCATGTAGATGTTGGCGTCCAGCACCTTCATGCCCGGCAGGAACCGGAACTGGGTTTCGTCTTCGGGATCCAGCGCGATGTCATACACCAGCGGGTACCGGTCAACCAATGCCATGTACTCGGGCACGTACTCGCGCACCATGTCCACCGGAATGCGGCGGATCATTTCCTGGTCCTCCATGAACTCAAAGGATTGTCCAAACCAGCCGGCATCGGGCATGTCGGTGGCAATCATCAGCTGTGTCGCCTCCGCGTTGGCCGAGTCAACCTTGCGGACCTCGATGTTGTAGCCGGTGCCTTCTTCAATGATTTTCTCCGCGAAGCTGTCCGGATCCAGGTTCGCTGACCAGGGGCCGAAGTAGGAGATGGTAACCTTCTCCTCGGCCATGGTGGGCATCACTGTTATCAGTAACGCCAGCACCATCAGGAAAGACCAAATACGACGTTTCATGAAAAAGTCTCCTTCGTTTACCGGTGTGTGGTGAATCCCCCCCGCGGGGATGTACGGAAGTTAACCCTTCACAGCGCCAACCATGATGCCCTGCACAAAGTAGCGCTGCAGGAAAGGATACACGATGATGACGGGCACCATGATGATAACCGTGGTGGCCGCGATGATGGTCTGCGGCGTGGGAACGCCGGTGGCCATCTGGTCGGTGATGGACATCATGGCCGCCTGGTCCTGCAGCGCCTGGGCACTGTCGGACATGCGGCGCAACAGGTATTGCAGCGTAATCAGGCTTTCTGGTTTAGCGTAAATCATGTTATCAAACCAGCTGTTCCAATGGGCCACAATCTGCCACAGGCCTACGGTGGCCAGCACGGGCTTGGACAGCGGCAGCAGGATTTTGTACATGAACTGCAGCATACTGCACCCGTCAATGGTGGCGGATTCTTCCATGGCGCGGTCGATGGAGTTGAAGTAGTTGCGGATGACGATGGTGTTGTACATGCTGAACCCGCCCGGCAGCACGTATACCCAGAAGGTGTCCAGCAGCCCCAGGTTGCGGATGTTCAGGAAGGTGGGAATCATGCCGCCGGAAAAGTACATGGTAATCAGGAAAATGACGGTAAACAGTTTGATGAAGGGCATCTCCTTGCGGGTGAGCGCGAAGGCCGCCAGGCAGCAAACCGTCAGGTGGTAGGCGGAACCCAGCAGCGTGCGGGCGACCGAGTTAAAGAAGGCGCGTGCCAGCAGCGGGTCCTGGAAGCAGTAGCGGTAAGCGTCCGTCGTCCAGACAGTGGGCCACAGGTTGGTGCGCAGCACGGAAATATCCTGCGGCCGGGAGAACGAGATGACGATCAGATCCCAGATGGGAAAGAAGATCGTAAAGCAGAAGAAGATGATAAACAGGTAGTTAAACACGT
>CAYFSN010000002.1:22846-23216 GCA_964345845.1 uncultured Christensenella sp. | reverse complement strand
ACGTTAAATCCCCTGCCACCCACGGACTGGCGAATGTGCGCGCCGTCCTTGTGCGTTAGCGTCTTGGTTGTCATGGCTTCAGACCTCCTTTCCTTACAGTATTCTAAAGTCGGGATCCAGGCGCTTGGATACCATGTTGCCGGTTAACACCAGCAGGATGCTGGCCACGTTCTGGAACAGGCCGATGGCGGTGGTATAGTCGTACTTCGCGTCAATCATGCCTCGCCTGTACACGTAGGTGGAGATAACGTCCGCAACCTCATAGGTGCCTTCGTTGTACAGGTTGAAGATGGCGTCAAAGCCGACGTTGAGCAGCGAGCCCAGGCTGAGGATAAGCATGGTGGCGATGGTGGGCATGATGGCCGGCAGC
>CAYFSN010000002.1:19399-22836 GCA_964345845.1 uncultured Christensenella sp. | reverse complement strand
AGCGTGATATGGATGACCTGCTTAAAGCGGCCCGCGCCGTCGATGCCGGCGGCCTCATACAGGCTGGTATCAATGCCCGCGATGGCCGCCAGGTAGATGACAATGCTCCACCCCAGGCCTTTCCACACGGAAACCACCAGGTAGATTGGAACGAAGAACTCCTTTTTAATCATGAAGTAGATGGGTGAATCGATGATGCCCCAGTTGACCAGCAGCGCGTTGATGATACCGCTTGACGGCGACAGAATCTGGTAGACGAACGAGCCGACCACAACCCAGCTGAGGAAGTGGGGCAGGTAGGTGATGGTCCGCGACACCCGTTTGAAGGCGGCGTGCTTCACCTCGTTCATCATCAGCGCGAAGATGATGGTCAGCGGGAAGCTGACAAGCAGGGAGAGGAAACTGATTTTGAGTGTGTTGAACAACACCCTGTAGAATGTCCTGTCGCTGAACATTCTCTCAAAGTGCTTGAGCCCTACCCAGTCGCTGCCCAGAATGCCCCGGCGCATTTTGAAGTCCTTAAAGGCAATTTGGATACCATACATGGGCAGATAGTTGAAGACGATCACCTGAATCAGGGGCAGCAGCAAAAATATATAGAACGGCAGGTGTTTTTTCATCTGCGTCCATGTACTTGTTGGCTTCAGCCGCCGTTGGTGATCCAACTGCACCGTTGTCAATATGTTCCCTCCCCTCGTGATAAAAAGGTCGGTCATGCGGATGGGCGCTCAACCCAAATGAGAGTGATTGTTGAGAGAGGATCAAAGGCGAATAAAGGATAAATTATTGTCGTCCACGAATGTATGCTTGATTACCAGGATTATAATCTTGCTTTTTGTGTGTGTCAAGTCGCTATTCAAAAATATCAACAAAAGACTAAGGCTTGTTGCGTTGTATATAAGGTAGACGCATGAGAATAAACGAGCAAGAATAGTTTCTTTGCATAGTGTGCATTATATTCAGAAATATGGCTTGCACAATGCTTAAGAAAAGATTATAATGCGCACAACACATTCTGCCATACTTCGCCGTTTTACTTTTTGACAAACACCATAGGGAGGAATCGTGATGAAGCGTTTTACAGCCATAGTTCTCATCCTCATTTTGTGCATGGGCCTCCCGGCGTTGGCCGAAGAGACCCGGGCGGACGCTTTGCGCGTGGGTGTGCTGGAGCCGCTCAGCGGCCAGCACGGCAGCGGCGGCCAGGCGGAGCTGCTGGGCGTTCGCTATGCGCACAGTTTGCGCCCCACTGTGAAGGTGGGCGGAAAAGACCTGCAGGTGGAGCTGCTGGTGGAGGACAACCACTCCAACCGCGAGCAAAGCACGGCGGCGGCCTACCGCCTGGTGGATGCCGGGGCGCAGGCGGTGCTGGGCTCCTTTAGTTCGGCGCTTACCCTTGCCGCGGCGCCGGTGTTTGACATCAACACCATACCGGCCATCGCCATTTCCGCCACAAACGTCAACGTGACCGCCGCCAGCGAATACTACTTCCGCATGGGCATGGTGGATACCCTGCAGGGCGGCCTGCTGGCAGGCTTCGCCCGCGAACAGGGGTACAATACCGCGGTGGTGGTGGCCGAGGCTGATGACGACTTTGCCCAGGACGTGGGCGGCTATTTCCAGGACGCCTTTGAGGAAGCCGGCGGCGATATCAGCCTGTGGCTGAACTACGACATGGCGCTGCCTGATGATATGACGGAAGAAATACCCGCGGAAGAAGGCGCGCGGCTGGCTGACGCCCTGACGGTGGACTTTGAGGAGGTCATCAAGGCCATTGACGCGGTCAAGCCGGATGTGGTGTTCATTCCCTCCTCGGCCAAGGCCGGCAGCATCTTCTTAAAACAGGCGAAGGACGCGGGCCTTGCGGCCAAGGTTATTTCCGCCGATACCTGGGACGACCTGGCCATACTGGACGGCGCCGGCGACGCGGCCAACGGCGTGGCCTTCACCACCTTCCTGGCGGTGAACCCCGAATGGAGCGAGCAGGCCGGCGCCTTTGCGGATGACTACCGCGCCTACCTCACGGCTGAGGGCATGCCCGAAGCCATGCTGACCGCCAGCGCGGCACTGGCCTTTGATGCCTATAACGCCTTGCTGGACGCCGTGGAAAAGGCCGACAGCGTAGACGGACCCGCTGTGCGCGAAGCACTCTATCAGCTTGACTTGCAGGGGGTCGCGGGCCCTGTGCGCTTTGATGAAGACGGCAACAACGCCGTGGACACCGCCGCTGTGATGACCTATCAAGACGGCGCCATCCAGTTCGTCAAGAAGCTGCCGTAAACGGAGCAAGCGAACCCAAATACCCGAAAACAAAGGGCTGCCGCAAAATGCGGCAGCCCTCAAACTGTCAAAGAACCCCCATGGGAGGTTCGGAGGGCCGAAGCCCTCCGATTATAATCCGCGCCAGCGGCGTGTACGGTGGCGCGGCAAGCCTTGCGAAGCAAGGGTTTCCATGCCGTCTACCGCCCGGGAGCGAAGCGAGAGGTAGACGGCCAAAAAGCCTAACCGTCGAAAAACCTCAGTTTTTCGACGGACTAAGGCCTGTTTAGCGTTTGTACTTCGGCCTGGCCTTGTAGTGCGTATGCAGCAGCTCGTGGGCCTTGTGGCCGTTGGGCTCGCCCAGGAACTCCTTGTACGCGCGGATGATTTCCGGGTTTTCGTGAGACTTGCGCAGCTTCTTTTCCTTGTCCACGGTGTACAGCGCCTTCGCGCGCTCCACCTTGGGGTCGATGCGCATGCGCTCCTGCGCGGACACAATGGGCTGGCCGCCGCCGGTGACACAGCCGCCGGGGCACCCCATGATTTCGATGAAGTGGAACTTCTTTTCGCCGGAGCGCACGCTCTCCAGCAGTTTCTTCGCGTTGGCGGTGCCGTGGGCCACGGCCACGTTCAGCGTTTGCCCGCCGGCCTTGACCGAGGCTTCCTTGATGCCTTCGGTGCCGCGCACGGCTTCAAAGTCCACGTGGTGCAGTTCCTTGCCCGTCAGGGTTTCATAGGCGGTGCGCAGCGCCGCTTCCATCACGCCGCCGGTGGCGCCGAAGATGGCACCGGCACCCGTGCTGTTGCCCAGCAGTTCGTCAAAGTTTTCGTCCTTTAGCTGCAGGAAGTCGATGCCGGCGCGCTTAATCATGCGTGCCAGTTCGCGCGTGGTAATCACGGCGTCCACGTCCGGGCTGCCGGTGGCGGCCAGCTCTTCGCGGGCGGCTTCAAACTTTTTGGCCGTGCAGGGCATCACGGATACCACCGCGATGCTCTTGGGGTCGATGCCCATTTCCTGGGCATAATAGCTTTTCACCATGGCGCCCATCATTTCGTGGGGCGACTTGCAGCTGCTGAGGTTGGGGATAAAGTCCGGGTAGTAGGTTTCGCAGTACTGCACCCAGCCGGGGGAGCAGGAGGTAATCATGGGCAGCACGCCGTCGTTCATGATGCGGCCG
>CAYFSN010000002.1:0-19389 GCA_964345845.1 uncultured Christensenella sp. | reverse complement strand
CGACCAACTCGGTGCTTTCCTCGATGATGGTGAGGTCGGCGGCGAAGTCGGTGTCAAACACCCGGTCAAAGCCCAGGCGCCTCAGGGCCGCCACCATTTTGCCGGTGACGGGGGTGCCCATGGGCAGGCCAAACTCCTCGCCCAGCGCCGCGCGCACGGCAGGCGCCGTTTGCACTACCACGTGCTTGGTGGGGTCGCTGAGATACTCCCACACCATGGGGGACTCTTCCTTTTCCCGCAGCGCGCCCACCGGGCAGGCGGCGATGCACTGCCCGCAGGCGATGCACGCCATGTCGTTGAGCGGCAGCTCCCACGGGGAGGCGATGACGGTTTCAAACCCGCGCTTGGAGGGGCCGATGACGCCCACCGCCTGGGTTTTGTAGCAGACGGACACACACCGCCTGCAGACGATGCACTTGTTGTTGTCCCGAACGATGGAGGGGGACAGGTCGTCCACCAGGAATTCGTTCATTTCGCCGGCGAAGGTGTCGCCATCTTCCACACCCAGCTCCAGCGACAGCTTTTGCAGTTCGCAGTTCTGGCTGCGCACACAGCTGAGGCACTTTTTGTCGTGGTTGGACAGAATCAGCTCCAACAGTACCTTGCGGGCCTCGCGCACCTGGGGCGTGTTGGTCTTCACCACCATGCCGTCGGCGGCTTCCAGCACGCAGGAGGGCTGCAGGGTGCGGCCACCGGCGTCCACCACGCACACGCGGCAGGCGCCGATTTCGTTGAGGTCCTTGAGGAAACACAGCGTGGGAATGCGGATGCCCGCCTCACGCGCGGCTTCCAGCACCGTGGTGCCTTTCTCTACCTGCACCTTCACGTTGTCAATGGTCAATGTAATCATGGACATACAGCGTATTCCTCCTTCGCCTACAGGCGCCTGATGGCGTCAAAGCGGCACTTTTCCATGCAGGCGCCGCACTTGATGCACTTGTCCTGGTTGATGTGGTGCAGCTCCTTGGGTTCGCCCGTGATGGCGCCCACCGGGCAGGCACGCATGCAGGCGGTGCAGCCGCGGCAGTTGTCCTGAATGATGTACTCAAGCAGGTTGCGGCACTGGTGCGCGGGGCACTTGTGGTCGCGGATGTGGGCTTCGTATTCCTCGCGGAAGTAGCGCAGGGTGGACAGCACCGGGTTGGGCGCCGTTTGCCCCAGGCCGCACAGCGCGGTGGCCTTGATGTTGTAGGCCAGGCGCTCCAGCTTTTCAATGTCGCCTTCCTGGCCCTTGCCCTCGGTGATGCGGTTTAGTATCTCCAGCATGCGCTTGGTGCCGATGCGGCAGGGGGTGCACTTGCCGCAGCTTTCATCCACGGTAAAGTCCAGGAAGAACCGGGCGATGTCCACCATGCAGTTGTCTTCGTCCATGACAATCATGCCGCCCGACCCCATCATGGAGCCGATTTCGATCAGGGAGTCATATTCGATGGGCACGTCCAGCAGGTCCGCCGGGATGCAGCCGCCGGAGGGGCCGCCCGTCTGCACGGCCTTGAACTTGCGGCCGCCGGGGATGCCGCCGCCAATGTCATAGATGACCGTGCGCAGCGGTGTGCCCATGGGCACCTCCACCAGGCCGGTGTTGTTGATTTTGCCGCCCAGCGCGAACACCTTGGTGCCGGCCGACTTTTCCGTGCCCATGGAGCGGAACCAGTCCACCCCGTTTAGCAGGATGGGGCAGATATTGGCGTAGGTTTCGACGTTGTTGATGTTGGTGGGCAGGCCGAACAGGCCCTTCACCGCCGGGAACGGCGGCTTGGGCTTGGGTTCGCCCCGCTCGCCTTCGATGGACACCATCAGCGCCGTTTCCTCGCCGCACACAAAGGCGCCGGCGCCCAGGCGGATATGCACGTGGAAGTTAAAGCCGCTTTCCAGGATGTTTCTGCCAAGCAGCCCGTACTCCATGGCCTGGTCAATGGCGATTTGCAGGCGCTTGACCGCGATGGGGTATTCCGCGCGCACGTAGATGTAGCCTTCGTCTGCGCCGATGGCGTAGCCGTTGATGGCCATGGCCTCCAGCACCGAGTGGGGGTCGCCCTCCAGCACCGAGCGGTCCATGAAGGCACCGGGGTCGCCTTCGTCGGCGTTGCACACCACAAACTTGTGTTCACTGGGCGTCTGCCGCGCCAGCTTCCACTTGAGGCCCGTGGGGAAGCCCCCGCCGCCCCGGCCCCGCAGGCCGGACTGGCTGATGACGTCAATGACTTCTTCGGGCTGCATGCCCAGGGCCTTTTCCAGCGCGCGGTAGCCGTCAAACGCCAGGTATTCGTCGATGCTTTCCGGGTCGATGACGCCGCAGTTACGCAGCGCGATGCGCTGCTGATGCTTGTAAAACGGCATCTCCGACAGTTCCAGGTCCACCCCGCCTTCGTGCTCGCGGTCCTGGTGCAGCAGCCTGCGTACAATGCGCCCCTTCAGCAGGTGCTCGGCGACGATTTCGTCAACGTCCTCTTCCGTGACACGGGAATAAAACGTGCCTTCCGGGTAGACGATGACCACCGGGCCCGCCTCGCACAGGCCAAAGCAGCCGGTGCGAATGGGCATAATTTCCTTCTCCAGCTGGAAGTCCTTCAGCTTTTGCGTGAGGTGCTGCATGATTTTTTCCGAGCCTGAGGAGGTGCACCCCGTGCCCCCGCAAATCAGCACATGTGAACGATAATAATCCATACCGACTCCTTCTTCAGGCCTCGTTTTGCTGCGAGGCGCCAATGGTGTATTCAGAGATGGGGTGCCCGTTGGCCAGGTGGTCGGCCACGATGATGCGCACCTTTTCCGGCGTCAGGTTGACGTAGGTCACCTTTTTGCCGTCGGGGGAAACCACATCCACCATGGGCTCCAGCCGGCACATGCCGATGCAGCCGGTTTGCGTAACGGTGATGTTGCGCAGATTACGCCGGGCGATTTCATCCAGAAACGCCATCATCACCGGGCGGGCGCCGGCGGCGATGCCGCAGGTGGCCATGCCCACCACGACACGGAAGGCTTCTTCCTTGTCCTCTTTGCGCAGGCTGATTTTTTCCAGCGTCTTTTGACGAATGGCTTCCAGTTCTTGCAGGGTCTTCATTCCAGCAAACCTCCGAATACACTTTGTACTTGCTCAAACAGCGATTGCCTCATCCAGGCGAGTACCTCAGGCTCGTTCAGCGGCACATCATCGCCCAGCACCTGGCGGATTTCCTGCGTGGAAAACCGGGCGTTCCCCTGGGGAGAGGCGATTGACAGCGTGAACTCAGGTGTGAGGGGGTGGGCGGCCACCAGGGTGACCAGGGTATCTTCCAGGCTGCCAAGCGGCAGACAATCCAGGTGGCGGGTGTGAAAGGCGGCTGTGACTTGGGTGCCGGCGCCGGGGGTGCTGTCCACCCGGAAGGTACCGCCGGTCTTTAAGGCGTTCGCCTTGGTCAGCGGCAGGCCCAGGCCTACTTTGCGGGTGGTGCGGGAGGTGGTGAAGGGCTCATCAGCGGTGGAAAGCATATTGGCGTCCATGCCCCGCCCGTTATCTGCCAATAGAACCGACAGCACGCCCTGTTCATCCAGGGTCAGCTCGCAGCGGATGTCCGTTGCCTCCGCCCGCAGGCTGTTTTCCATCAGGTCCAGCAGATGCAGTGAAATGTCCCGCATTACTCCCGGTACTTGTCCAGGATGGCCGCGACTTCATGGGGGCTGACCCGGCCATACACTTCATCATTAATGGTCATGACCGGTGCTAAGCCGCACGCGCCCAGGCAGCGGGTGCCCTGCAGGGTAAACAGACCGTCGGACGTGGTGCGCCCCGGCGGTGTCTCCAGGTATTCGGCCAGCTTATCCAGCACAGCCTGGGCGCCCCGCACATAGCAGGCGGTGCCCATGCACACGCTGATGACGTAGCGGCCCTTCGGTTCCAGCGCGAACTGGCTGTAAAAGGTGGCGACGCCGTAGACTTCCGCCAGCGTCTTGCCCATGCCGTCGGCGATTTTCTCTTGTACATCCTGGGGCAGGTGGCCAAACAGTTCCTGTGCTTCCTGCATCACGGGCATCAATCCGCCGGGCTCATCCCGGTGGCGGGCGATGATGTCGTCCAACGCCTGCAGTTTCTCGCGGTCTTGCACCATGGGTGTTCCTCCTTTTAGCTCTCTGCTGATCCGTTAGGTAATATATCACAAGCATGACAAATTTGCACCACTTTTTGTGATAATGTTATCGGAGCTATTCCGCGCGGCGCTCCATCCGTTTATTTATACACGAAGCGATTAGTAAAAAACAACGAGTTTAACATCTGTAAATATATGGACAAATGATTACGTTTTCATTGACGGTTTATCAAAAAGTATAGTAGGATGGGCTATACGCATTCACCCAAAATGCTGTTATGAAACCAAATCACTGTCATGGGAGAATATACAATGACCAAGAGAGTACTGTCGTTCATCCTGGCGCTGGTATGCCTTCTTGCTGTTGGCGCGGCGCTGGCGGCTGATGTTAGCTTCAAAGCGACATTGACCTTCAAACCGGCAGACAATGCCCCAGCAGATTACTTCACGGGGCAAGCTGCGAGCCCCTATTTGTGGTTGAACATTGAAACCAACAGTCAGGAGCTTGCGGACTCCACTGTGGTTATCACGGTGCCCTCTACGTACTTAAACGCGGATACAGGCCTGACGGTTGCCCCGGTCAATGACCCCGCAGCGGGTGTGGCCTCCACTGTTACGGTAGACACCGCAGATGGCAACCACCGCGCCACCATCACCTTCACCCAGTTGCCAAAGACCATTAACCTGGGCTTTCCCTTAACGGTAAAGACGGTTACATACACAACGCCGGATGGGTACCAGCTGCCCCTTAGCGCCACGTTTACCCCCAACGGCGGCACGGCCGTTACATCTGAAGGATTTTTCATTCCTTACAAGACCAGTAAACCCAACCCCTATCAAACTGGCATCATGCTGGATAAGCTCACACTGAGTGACAACCTGACCGTGTATGGCGGCCGGGCAGCGCAGGGTAACACCGCCTACATTGGGGAAGGTTCACCCGCAGCGCCGGTGCTGTTTGGCATCGAGTTTAAAAACCCTGGCCCCATTACGGTGAACGGCGTGCGAAACTACGCCCAGGTTTCCCATGTGGTGACCATGCCGACCTACACGGATGTGAACGGCGCCACCAGAACTGCCGCGTTCGACCCCGCCATCAACCCTGGCTGGGAGCTGATTGATGGCAAGCCTACCTTTGTTTACAATGAAAAGGTATCTTATCTTTCCATCTCAACACATACCAGTTCTCCGTATTACGGCACGCATCTCTTTAACGGGCTGCCCCTCTTGCGGCTTACTTTTCCCGGCGCCCCCACGGGGACTGATTTGACGCAGACCTGGCAAACCACCTTCACCCCGGAAAACCCGGGCGTAGGGGAACAGCCCGTGGTGATAAAGGACAGCCACATCTTCCGGTTGGACAACAAGGTGCCCGCCGCCAACCTGCTAAAAGACGAGCCGGCACCCATGATTGACCAGATGACGGCCAAGCAGGAGTTGGCCTTGTGGCCCATTACCGCCAAAAGCACCAGCATGGACATCAGCGGATTTGTGCTGGAGGACTTTGGCCTGTCCCCGGAGATGCAGTTTGACAGCCTCAGGCTGTACTATATGGGGCCAACAGTGTTGGCGGGCACCGCCGAGGGCGGCCGGGGCACTGTTACGGTAGAACAGAAGTTGGGCGGCGTGTGGGCCCCGGTTGCGGGCGCCCAGGGCATCCTGACCAGTTTGCGCGTCATTGCCCTGGACCCGTTGGCTGAAGGCGTCAGGGTCAAGGCGGACACCGGCACGGTGCTTCGCGGCAACCAAACCTTTCAGGTGGATGTGCGCACAAAGCTGCGTGACCCGGCCAATACCATTTATAACGCGGACACAATGTTTAAGTTTGTCAACAGCGCGAAGGTGACCGGCGCATACAGCAACGGGGAACCGCTGCCAACGGGAGCGGACTACACCTCAAACCAGCTTCAGCGGTTTTTGCCGTACACCCCCACGCTGTGGGCATCAAAGACCGCCGGAACGGGCTCGCTGACGGATGGGCAGAGCGCCAGCTTCACCCTGGGCCTGCATACCTCCAAAGAATCCCAGCGGATATTTGCCGGGGAGGTTCTCAAACAGCCCGTTATCATCATGGACCTGCTGCCCGCCGGCATGGAATACGATGATGCCTCGCCACCCACAGTCACAATTGACGGCACCTCCAACCTGGGCAAGATAGATGCAACCCCTGAAGTGATTGACAACTATCAGGGGACAGGGCGCACCGCTTTGATATGGACCTCCACCGATGACATCCTGGTGGAAAGGACTGTCAATGACAATTGGCGGCTGATTAACATTACGTACAAAGCCAACCTGTGCCAGGCTTCGTACAGGTGGGGTACCTGGAGGAAGTGGACGCGTCGGGCAAGACGCACATCACGCTGACAAACGCCCCGGCCGTCAGCCTGACGGTCACCAAGGAATGGGTGAACGATACCGGCATGGCCAACCCGGACAGCGTGCAGGTGGAACTGCTGCAAAATGGCGCACCCCTTACGCCCGCAGTGACCGCCCAACTGAACGCCGGCAACCAGTGGACGTACACCTTTGAAGGCCTGGTGGAGGCAGACGACCAAGGTGCCGCCTACACCTACACCGTGGCGGAAACCGTACCCACCGAATACCAGGCAACACAAACCGTTGACCCGACAACGGGCGCTGTGCAGCTGGTGAATACCCGCATCGTGCGGCCCACCGCCGCCCCCCTGCCCACCGACCCGCCGGCGCCCACCTACCCCACGCTTCAGGTACCGCTGACCGCCAAAAAGGTACTGAAAAACGGCACCCTGAAGGCGGGCGACTATACCTTCGTGTTAAAGGATGCCAAGGGCAATGTGCTGGCAGAAGTCGGCAATTTCCAGGACGGCACCATCGTCTTCCCCAACCGCACCTTCAGCCGGGCGGTGACCAACTACACCTATACCATCACGGAAAAGGCCGGGCAGGACAGCAAGGTCACCTATGACGCCACGGTGTACACCGTGAAGATTACCACCACGCCCCAAAGCGGCGCGCTGAAGGCGAAGGTGGACATCCTGAAAGACGGCACCCCCTACGCCGGGGACATGGTCTTCACCAATGTGCGCAAGATGCCGCCAACGGGCGACAGTATGCCTTTCACCATGGCGCTGCTGGCCATGACAGCCCTGGCGCTGTTTGGCGGGGCAATGCTGCTAAAGCGCAGGCCCAAGGAACAGTAAACAGGTAAAAGTAAGACGCGGAGCCGACATCGGCTCCGCGTTTTTTTAAGGTAATCTTACTGGAATATCTGAATGCTCATGTGGTTCTCGTATACCTCACCCGGCGGCAGGTGGACGTAGCCGGGCGCGGTGGACAGGTCTTCCAGCACGCTGTCGCGGCCAGGCAGTGTCAGCCAGGGCTCCAGGCAGATGTAGGGCGCGTCGGTGTGCGGCTTATGCCACAGGCCCAGGTAGGGCATCTGGTTATGGCGCAGCAGCACGCCGCGCTTGCCCTTGGGGCTGTCCAGGCGCACCGAACCGCTGGGGTTATGCAGCACAATGGCGTCGTCATCAAACAGGTTGTGCTGAAGCGGCAGCACGCCGCCCTCCAGCGGGAAGGGCACGGTTTCGCCGCTCATCAGATAGTTTTCCGACAGCAGATGCCGATGAAGCGGCCCTTCAAAGCGCAGCTGATAGTCTTCAAACGCAAGGCCATCTTCCAGCGGCACATTGAAGCCGGGGTGCCCGCCCAGGCCGAAAATCAGCGTATGTTCGCCGGTGTTCAGCACCCGGTAGGTGATGTGCAGGGTGTTGCCCTCCAGCCGGTAGTCCACCCCCGCCCGGTAGGGAAAGGGGTACTGGGGCAGGGTGTCTTCATCCGCGCCGCACTCCATGAACACCCAGTGGTTCTCCCGGTCGCGTGGCAGGGTTTCCTGGTAGCGCAGGAAGCCGTGGATGCCCATGTCGTAGCGCTGTCCGTTATAGGTATACGCCGCTTCATGCAGCCGCCCCACAAAGGGAAACAGGTTGGTGGCCCGCCCGGACCAGTACCGCTCATCACCTTGCCACAGGTACTCTGTGTCGTCCTTGGTGGTGATGGACTGCATCTCCGCCCCGCGGGTGGAAATCTGCACCGTCAGCAGGTCGTTTTGTATGGTGATGATCATGGCGTTTCCTCCTTTTGCGGTTGCGTACCCACCAGCAGGCGGGCGTCGATGGTGATTTCATGGAGGGCACCGGGGGACAGGCCCGCGGTATCCCGCTGAAACAGCATGGGGGTCATCTGGATGAGGTGCTGGGCATCTTCTGCCGCCAGCGGCAGGATGCGGGTGAGGGGCACGTCATCCAGCAGGCGCATGTGGGCGCTGAAGTGCGCCGCCACCTGCCCGGTGTCCGGGCCGTCCTGCGGCAGGTCGCCCGCCAGGGCGCGCAATTCCCGCAGGTGTTCTGGGCCGGGCACCACCTTCAGCAGCAGCCCGCCGGGCTTCAGCGCCCGCTGAAAGGCCTGATAGCTGGCGGGGGAAAACAGGTTGATGACCGCCGCCAGGCTGCCGTTTTTCACGGGCATGTCCGCCAGGTCCGCCACCAGCCAGGCCACTTCACGCGTGCGCCCTGCCGCCCGGCGCACCGCGTCGCGCGACAGGTCCAGCCCCAGCACGGGCTCGCTTTTCTGTGTGGCCGCGTGGGCGCAAAACCAGCCCTCACCGCAACCCGCGTCCGCCACGGGGCCTACTGGCAGGCGGCTTAACACCGCCTGCAGGATGTGGTCGTAAAACCCCGCCTGCAAAAAGGCACCGCGGCTTACAAACGACGCCGCGTCGTAGCCCTTGGGTTGGCGCTTTTGCGGCGCTAGGTTGACGTAGCCCTTGGCGGCGATGTCATAGGTGTGGTTTTGCTCGCACACCAGGCTCTTCTCCCGCAGGGAAAAGGCGCCCCGGCACCGGGGACAGCACAGCAGGGGCAGTGCCCGCTCAAGGGCTGCCAGGCGGCTTTGTGCCATCACATCATGGACTGGCCGTTGATAATCAGCTCAAACGCCATGCCCAGTTTTTCCGCGGCCCGGCGGCACAGCAGCATGCGGGTGAGAAAGATTTCAAAGTACTCCGATATGCGGCTCACCTCGGTGTCAATGGTCAGCGTCAGCCGGATGGCGCCCTGCTCCGGGTGCACGGTGACCTCGGCCTGCTTGACGGCGTAGTTCACCCGGTCGTGAATGTCAAAGGTGATGGTGTCCTTGTTGCGCACGCGGGTGTGGCGCACATCGGTCTTGTCAGCCAGTATCAGGGCGGCGGCGATGTTGTTCACCGGAAACGCGGTGCCCTCATCGTGGTTGCCAATGGCGGAGATGATGGTGCCGGTCTCGTCCGGGTCCGCCCCCATGTCGTGCAGCAGCACAAAGGCCATCAGCGCGCCCGACTGCTCGTGCCCGCTGCGGTTGACCAGGTTGCCGATGTCGTGCAGGTAGGCAGCGATGGCGGCCAGCTCCTGCTTGCGCGGGTCGTGCCCCAGTTCGCGCAGGATGCGGGCAGCGGTATGGGCGGTTTTGGTGACGTGGGCGAAGCTATGCTCGGTATAGCCCAGGGAAATCAGCGCTTCGTCCGCTTTGCGGATGTACGCCTTCACCGCCTCGTTTTGCCGGACTTGCTCAAATGTTATGGCCATGAAACCTCCAATGCTGGGTGTAATAGACTGTTTAGTAACTATACCCCGTTTGCCCAGGTCACCGCGTCCCGGCCCACGTGCACCTGGCCGTTTTCCAGCACGATGGGGCGCTTGACCAGCATGCCGTCGGTGGCGAGCAGCGCGTACTGCGCGTCCTCCGGCATGTCGTTTAACTGTTGCGACAGGCCCATCTCCCGGTACTTGATGCCGCTGGTGTTGAAAAACCGCCGAAGTGGCAGGCCGCTTTGCTGGTGCCAGGCCTTCAGCTCGTCCGCGGTGGGGTTGTGGGTGTCAATCTCCCGGTAGGTGTAGGGGACGCCCTTATCCTGCAGGGTTCTTTCCACGCCCTTGCAGGTGGAACACTTGCGGTAGCATATCAATGTGGTCATGGTTGCTCCTTTTGCGGGTTGTTGTTCATGCCGGCCTCGCGCAGCGCCCGCTCAATAAGCACCTTGCCTTTTTCCCTTAGGCAGGTAGGCAGGCTGTTGTTGGGGTTGCGGTGCCACACCACACATTCGGCGCAGATGCCGTGGCGGGGGCAATCCGCCTTGCAGGGGCAGGTGCCTTCGTCCGGGCGCAGGGCGGGCAGTTTGATGACCAGCTTGTCGATGGTGTCCGGCCTCGTCTGCGGGTGGCCGCCCACCATGTGCGCCTCGCCCGGAAAGATGGCCAGAAAGTGGCCCGCTTCCAGCGTGAAGGCCAGGCCCCGGGGCGCGCCCTGCAGTTTGCGGCCGTCAGCACCGTCCGGCAGCGGCGCGCCGGGGGTCAACTCCGCCGGGTCACATAGGTGGATGACTTCACGGCCGGACAGCGCCACCATAAGGTCGATGGTGTGTTCGTGCACCTCAAACAGCCGGGCGTCGTCATCCTTTGTGGGATACTTTTTCACCCGCACTTCGATGCCCGCGCGCTCAAACGCCTGGGCCAGGGTAAGGCCCTCTTTGCCCACCAGATGCACGGCCTTGTCCACCCCCGGCAGGGCCGAGCGGTGGTTGATGAGCCGGTTGTTGCGGTCGTATATCATGGGTCACGCTCCTTTATATGAAGCCATTCTACCATACGACAGGGTAATCGCGCAGTGTATCTTCTTAGAATAGTGTGACGTACGCAAGCCCCAGCGCCGCGCCCGACAGCACCACCCAGGCGGCGTTCACTTTAAAGCGCAGCACGGCGATGAGCCCCAGCACAAACAGGATGGCCGTGAAAGGGTCGATGACCGAAGCCAGCCCCAGCCGCACGGTAACCAGCGCCATGATGCCCAGGCTGGCGGCGTTGACGCCGTCCAGCGCGGCCGACCACCAGGGCGATGTGCGCATCTTGGGCACCAACGGGCTTAACACCAGCACCAGCATAAACGGCGGCAAAAAGATGCCGATGGTGGCGGCCAGCGCGCCTGGCACCCCGTCCATCAGGTACCCCACAAAGGTGGCGGTGGTGAACACCGGGCCCGGCTTAAACTGGCCCACCGCCACCGCGTCCAGCAGTTGGCGCGAGGTCAGGCTGCCCAGGCCGTGCACAAACTCCCGCTCCAGAAACGCCAGCAGCACATAGCCGCTGCCGTACAGGAAGGAGCCGATTTTTAAAAACGTCAGGAAGATGGTGCCCGTGCCTACCGCGTTGACCAGCGGCGCGGCCTGGGCGGTCTGCATTGCATCCGCCGCGAAAGCAAGCGGCAGGGGAGACACAGCCATCACCTTGCAGCGCAGCCTGTCCCAGTTGCGGTACACCACCATGAACAGCCCGGCGCCAATCAGCAGCGGGATTTCTGGTATGTTCAGCAGCCCCAGACCCACCGTGGCCGCCGCCACCAGGCCCGTGACCGGGTCTTTGACGGCGGACTTGCTTAAGCGTATCAGCGCCTGGATGACCACCGCCATGATGACGGGCTTGACGCCCCACAGCACGCCGTCTAACTGGGGCAGGCTGCCAAAGCGCACATACAGCCACGCGAACAGCAGGGAGATGAGCATGGCCGGCAGGATAAACGCGGCACCCCCCGCGAACAGCCCCGCCACGCCGCCCCGGCGGTAACTCAGGTGGATGGCCAGCTCCGTGGAGTTGGGGCCGGGCATCAGGTTGGTGGCGCCCACCAAGTCCATGAAGTCATCCCGGGAAACCCACCGGCGCTTGTTCACCACTTCGTCTTCCATCATGGCGATGTGGGCGGCGGGTCCGCCAAAGGCGATGGTGCCCAACTTCAAAAAAACCAGGACAACCTCCCGCAGCCGCCGCTTTTTGTCGGCGGCCGGGGGCAGATGGTCCTGGTGCACGCTTTTTTGCGGGCTCATCCCTTCAGGAAGGTGCCGCTGCGCAGTTCATTAAAGGCGTGGTTCAGTTCTTCCCGGGTGTTCATCACGATGGGGCCGCCCCAGGCGATGGACTCTTTCAGCGGCTTTCCGCCGTAGTAGATAATCCGCGCGGGGCCGTTGTCCGCCGTGACGGTGACCTGGCTGCCTTCGCCAAGCAGGGCAGCGGTCTTCTCCGGCACGGCCTGTCCGGCGATGGTGGCGTCCCCCAGGATGGTGAACAGGAAGACATTGTCCTCCGGGTTGGTGTCCAGCGTCAGGCTTTCGCCGGCGGGCAGGTCGATATCATACAAGGTGGCCTGCACATACAGCGGCGAGGCGCCCTGGCTGCCCTTGTACTGGCCGGCGATGACCCGCACGGTGGCGGCGCCTTCCTTTACTTCGGGCATCATGTCTTCGGTGACATCATAATAGTGGGGGTTGACCATCTTTTGATGGGAGGGCAGGTTCAGCCACAGCTGAAAGCCCAGCATGCGGTCGGCCGCAAGGGGCATTTCCTCGTGCATGATGCCGGAGCCCGCGGTCATCCACTGGGCCTGTCCGGGGCCGATGCGGCCGGCGTTGCCCAGGCTGTCGCGGTGCTCGATGTCCCCTTTGATAAGGTAGGTGATGGTTTCAATGCCCCGGTGGGGGTGCATGGGGAACCCGCGGGTGTAGTCATCGGGGTTGGTGGAGTCAAAGCTGTCCAGCATCAGGAAGGGGTCGAAATCGGCCACATCGTTGTTGCCCAGCACCCGCACCAGGTGCACCCCCGCGCCGTCGATGGCGCGCTTGCCTTGTACGGTTTTGACGATTGTTCTGTTCATGAATGTTCCTTTCTGACAGGTAGTAGTACTGAACGGCATGGTTCAGCAGCGGGTTTTCCGCTCATTTGATTATACACACAAATGATGGGTTTGAACCCCCTCAGCGCGGGGGCACGGGCTTGGCGCCGCCCTTCAGCGCAGTGAACACGGGCACCAGCACCGCGGCCACCAGGCCGCCGGCAAAGCCGTTGTTATACAGGTTGGCGCCGCCTTGCAGCCCCGCCAGCTGATGGGCCACCGCCACATGCATAAACCCCGCCGCCACACCCGCCAGCGGGCCAAAGCCGCCGGTGATGGGGGCCAGCGTGGTGGAGAACATCAGCACCACCAGGGTGCCCGCGCCGCTGAGCGGGTAGACGCCCAGGGCGCTGGCCAGCAGCGCGCCTGCCATCACGGGCAGGGCGTTGCCCGGGTGTTTGCCAAAGGCACCAAAGCCAATGGCCATCAGCATGGAGCCTATCACCGGGCCGTTGATGGGCGAGCCCATGGCGATGGGGAAAAGCAGCGCGATGAGGCCCAGCACCCCCAGGTTGATGAGCACCGCGCCCGAGCCATACGTGCCAACAAAATCGCTGGGCAACTGGCCCGGCGCCCGCACCAACCGGCCCCAGGCGGCAAAGTCCCGCCCGCTGAGAAACCAGCCCAATACCGCCGCCAGCATCGACAGCGCCGCCAAAAACAGCACCAGGGGCAGGCCGCCGCCCGCACCAACTGTTTGCGCGCCCGGCACCTGGCCGCCAAACAGGCGCAGCAGGCTGGTGAGCGCGGTGGTAATCAGCCCGGCCGCAAGGCCTGTGTTGTACAGGTTGTGGCCCTGGTGCAGCTGGATGGTGCTGCGGGCCACCGGTGTCAGCACAAAGCCCGCCGCAAGCCCCAGCCCAATGCCAAGCGGAACACCCGCGTACCACGGCAGCCCCATGCCCAGCATGGCCTGGCTGACGAGGGGGCCCATGGCGGTGGCAAACAGCGCCGTCTGCGCAGCGTCCCGCAGCGGCTGCAGCTGAAACCGGGCGTACAGCAGGGTGCCCGCCACCAGCGGCAGGGCGTTTAGGGGGGTCTTTCCAAAGAAGGCGAAGCCGCCCACCGACAGCACCGCCGCCACCACGCCGCCGCTGGGCGGCGCGTTGATGGCCGCGCACAGCGCCACGCTCAGCGCCATCATCAGCCCGCTGTTGAAAAAGGCGGCGCCGATACCGCCCACGGCCATGAAGTCGGTCAGCAGTAAACCAGGCGACAGCAGGATGCGCACCCACCCCTGCAATAGCTCGCCCGCCGGCTGCATGAAAAAGCCCGCGGCCATAAAAATCAGGCCGCCCAGCAGCAGCCGGGCAAACAGGCCGTGTAACGGGGCAGCGGCGGCGCTGCGCGTACTTTGCATGTGTACTCCTATCATTCTATCCGTTGTGGTCGTCTAAAGGCAGTATACCAACTTGAAAGGCCGCTGTAAACGCTGGACCGGGCCTGTCCCTTGCTTGCGCCTGATAGCGGGGATATGCTAAGATAAACTCGTTTTTTAGGGGGTTTGAAGATGGACATGCGACAAGCGGTTTCCGGGCTGGTGTTTGAGGCGCTTCAGGGGGCATTTCCCCAGGCGCAGGTGGAGGCGGCCGCCATTGGCGGCATGCTTGAGTTGCCGCCGGACCCGGCGTTGGGCGACTTTGCCTTTCCCTGCTTTCAGTTAAGTCGCACGCTGCGCATGGGCCCGCCGCAAATCGCGCAGCAGCTGGCAGAGCACGTGCCGGCAAATGATCTGGTTCGCGCCGAGGTCAAGGGCGGCTACCTCAACTTCTTCTTCGCGCCCCCGCAGTTGGCCCGCCAGGTGCTGAACGCCGTGCTGTCCGCCCCCGAGCAATGGGGCGCCGGCGACCAGGGCCGCGGCAAAACCGTGTGCATAGACTATTCATCCATCAACATCGCCAAGCGTTTTCATATCGGCCACCTCAGCACCACCATGATTGGGCACAGCCTCAAGCGCATCTATGGCTTTTTGGGCTACGACACCGTGGGCATCAACCACCTGGGCGACTGGGGCACCCAGTTTGGCAAGATGATTGCCGCCTACAAGCGCTGGGGCGACAAGGATGAAGTGGAGCGGGGCGGCGTGCAGGCGCTGAGTGACCTGTATGTGCGCTTTCACCAGGAAGAGGAAAAGGACCCTGGCCTGGCGGACGAAGGCCGCGCGTGGTTTAAGCGAATCGAAGAAGGCGATGAAGAGGCGCTAAGCATCTTCAACTGGTTTAAAGACCTCACGCTAAAGGACGCAGACCGCGTGTACGACCTGCTGGACGTGCAGTTTGATAGCTACGCCGGCGAGAGCTTTTACAACGACAAAATGGACCGCGTCATCGACGAACTGCGGGCGAAAAACCTGCTGGTCGAATCCGACGGCGCGTGGGTGGTGGACCTGGAAGCGTGGAACATGCCGCCCTGCCTGATTTTAAAAAGCGACGGGGCCACGCTGTACGCCACGCGGGACATCGCCGCGGCGCTGTACCGCATGGACACCTACAACTTTGACAAGTGCCTGTACGTGGTGGCCTACCAGCAGGATCTGCACTTCCGCCAGGTCTTCAAGGTGCTGGAGCTGATGGGCTACGAATGGGCGAAGGACCGCATGGAGCATGTGGCCTTCGGCATGATCAGCTTTGAAGGCGAGGCCCTCAGCACCCGCAAGGGCAACATTGTCCACCTGGACGACCTGCTTGAGCAGGCGCAGCAAAAGGCGCTGGGTATCATCGAAGAAAAGAGCCCCGCGCTTGAAAACAAGGCGGACGTGGCGCGCCAGGTGGGCGTGGGCGCGGTGGTGTTCTTCGACCTGTTCAACAGCCGCATCAAGGACATCGACTTCCGGTGGGACCGGGCGCTCAACTTTGACGGCGAAACCGGCCCCTACGTGCAGTACACCCACGCGCGGTGCACCTCGGTGCTAAAAAAGGGCGAGGACGTGAAGAGCCAGCCGGACTGGCAGGCGCTTGACAACCCCGAAGCCCTGGCGCTGGTGAAGGAAATTGGCCTGTTCCCCGAAGCCGTGCGCGAGGCCGCGCTGCGCAACGAGCCCAGCATGGTCACCCGCGCTACAACTGAAATCGCCAAGGCGTACAACAAGTTTTACTATGAGCATCGCATCCTGACGGAGGACGCCGCGCAAAGCGCCGCGCGCCTGCAGCTGACCCGGGCTGCCCAGGCGGTCATCCGTACCGGGCTATGGCTGGTGGGCATTTCCGCGCCGCCGCAGATGTAGCCGGAGGCAGCATGCGATTTACCAAAATGCAGGGCATCGGCAACGATTACGTCTACATCAACCGTTTTGAGGAGATTGTGACGGACCCGGTGTCCCTGGCAAAGCACATGAGCGCGCCCCACTTTGGCGTGGGCGCCGACGGCCTGGTGCTGATTGAACCCAGCGACATGGCCGACTTTAACATGCGCATCTTCAACCGCGATGGCTCCGAGGCCGAGATGTGCGGAAACGCGCTGCGCTGCATTGGCAAATATGTCTACGAGCGCGGGCTGACCGAAAAGACAGAACTGGTCATCCACACCCGGGGCGGCCTGCGCCGGCTGTGGCTTGAAATCAAGGACGGCCAGGTATACCGCCAGCGGGTGGATATGGGCACACCGGAGTTAAACCCCCGGGCGCTTGGCATCGACCTGCCGGGGGACCTGGTGCTGCGCCACCGGCTGCAGATACTGGGGCAGACCATGTTCATCACCTGCGTGGGGCTGGGCAACCCGCACTGCGTGGTGTTTGTGCGCGACCCGGAGATTGTGGACATCGAAACCCTGGGCCCGATGCTGGAAACCCATCCGCTGTTTCCCCAGCGCATCAACGTGGAGTTTGTGCGCGTCACCCGGCGAGATTTATTGCAGATGCGCGTGTGGGAGCGCGGCACGGGGGAAACCCTGGGCTGCGGCACCGGCGCCTGCGCGGCCGTGGTGGCGGCGGTGCTGTGCGGGCTGAGTGACCGCACCGCCCAGGTGAAGCTGCCCGGCGGCGACCTGGAAATATGCTGGAACGCCGAAGACAACCACGTGTACCAGTCCGGCCCCGCCGAGTTTGTGTTTGACGGCGAGTGGCTGGGCCCCTTGTAACCACACCATGCGCGTCAATCCAGCGCTGGCCGCCATGCCGGCCGAGTATCTGTTTGCCCGCATTCAGCAGCGCATTGCCCGCGCTGAGGAAAGCGACCCGCAGCGCCCGGTGCTGCGGCTGGGCATTGGCGATGTGACGCTGCCGCTGGGGCAGCACGTGGCAAATGCCTTCTCCCAGGCCGCCCAGGGCATGGGCACGCAAAGCGGCTTTCGCGGCTACGCTCCGGCAGAGGGGTACGGCTTTTTGCGCGAGGCCATCCGGGACCATGAATACCTGGCCCGGGGGGCGCAGGTGTCCGCGGATGAAATCTTCATCTCTGACGGCGCCAAGCAGGATACCGCGGCGCTGGAGCAGCTGTTTGGGCCGGACGTTCGCATCGCGGTGACCGACCCCGTGTACCCGGTGTACGTGGACGCCAACGCCATGGCGGGCCGCCTGGGTGCATACCGGGATGGCCGCTGGCAGCAGGTGTGTTACTTGCCCTGCGGGGAAGAAAACGGCTTTGAGCCGCCGCTGCCAACAGAGCGGGTGGACGTCATCTACCTGTGCTTTCCCAACAACCCTACCGGCGCCGTGCTCAGCTACGAGGCGCTGAAGCGCTTTGTGGATTACGCCAGGGAACACCGCGCGCTGATCGTCTTTGACGCCGCCTACCGGGCGTACATCACCCAGCCCCATGTGCCCCGCAGCATCTACCAGGTGCCGGGCGCCAGGGAAGTGGCGATAGAGTGCTGCTCGTTTTCCAAGTGCGCCGGGTTTACCGGCGTGCGCTGCGGGTGGACGGTGGTGCCCAAGGACATCATGGGTGAGGACGCTCACGGCAACCCCCACAGCCTGCATCAGCTGTGGCGGCGCTTGTTGCAGAGCCGCCGAAACGGTGTCAGCTACGCCGTACAGCGCGCCGCCCAGGCCGTGTTTGACCCCCAGGGGCAGCAGCAGTGCAGCCGCGCGGTGGACAGCTACCTGCAAAACGCAGCGCTCATCGCCCAGGAGATGCGCGCAGCCGGGCTGCAGGTCTTCGGCGGGGAAAACGCTCCCTATGTCTGGGCGCGCACGCCCAACGGCGCCGACAGCTGGCAGTTTTTTCAGTTTTTGTTGGACGAGGCGCGGGTCGCCGTCACCCCCGGCGCGGGCTTTGGCCCCGGCGGGGAAGGCTATTTCCGGCTCAGTGCCTTTAACACCTACGACAACACCCGCGAGGCATGCCAGCGTATACGCCGGGCGCTGCGGTAAGGAGGAACACCATGGTACAAGCGATTGTGGGCGCCAATTGGGGAGACGAGGGCAAGGGCAAGCTGACGGATGTGCTGGCGGAGCAGTCGGACATCGTCATCCGCTTTCAGGGCGGCGCCAACGCCGGGCACACCATCATCAACGAGCATGGCAAGTTTGCCCTGCACCTGCTGCCCAGCGGCATCTTTCACCCGCATGTCATGAATGTCATTGGCCCGGGCGTAGCGCTTGATATTGAAGAGCTGCTGCGCGAACTGGACGCCATCACAGACCGGGGCATCCCCATGCCGCAGCTGCTGGTGTCCGACCGCGCCCAGGTGCTGATGGACTTTCACGTGCTGCTTGACACCGCCGAGGAGGAGCGCCTGGCGGACCGCAAGTTCGGCAGCACCAAGAGCGGCATCGCGCCCTTTTACAGCGACAAGGCCGCCAAGGTGGGCATTCAGCTGTGCCAGCTGATGGACAAGGACCTGCTGCGCGAGCGCCTGGAAAACAGCCTGGTGAAAAAGAACATCCTGATGCAGCACCTGTACAACCGCCCGGCGCTTGACGCCGAGCAGTTGACCGAAAAATACTACGCCCTGGGCCAGCGTGTGAAGCACCTGATGGGCGACACCACCCAGTACCTAAACCGCGCCCTCAAGGAAGGCAAGCGCATGCTGCTGGAGGGTCAGCTGGGCGCGCTGCGCGATCTGGAGCACGGCATCTACCCCTACACCACCTCCAGTTCCCCCTTGGCGGGCTATGGCGCTGTGGGCGCCGGGCTGCCGCCTGGGTGTATTGAAGAGGTCATCGCCGTCACCAAGGCGTACTCCAGTTCTGTGGGCACGGGCTTTTTCGTCAGCCGGTTGGAGGGCGAAGAGGCTGAGGAACTCAGAAAGCGCGGCGGCGACGCCGGCGAATACGGCGCCAAGACCGGCCGCCCGCGCGATGTGGGCTGGTTTGACGCCGTGGCCACCCGCTATGGCTGCCTGGTGCAGGGGGCGACCCAGTGCGCTGACCAACATTGACGTGCTGGGCTACTTAGACGAGGTCAAGGTATGCGTGGCCTATGAAATTGACGGCAAGCAGGTGCGGGACTTCCCCGCCACGCCGGACCTGGCGCGCGCCAAGCCCGTGTATACCACCCTGCCCGGCTGGAAAGAAGACGTGCGCGGCATGACCCGCTATGAACAGCTGCCGGAAAACTGCCGTAAGTACCTGAAGTTTATTGAGCAGGAAATACAAACGCCGCTCACCATTATCTCCACCGGCCCCCGCCGGGACGAAATCATCTACCGG
>CAYFSN010000001.1:11468-61933 GCA_964345845.1 uncultured Christensenella sp. | reverse complement strand
ATCGCGGCAGTAGACAGGACGATCGCCACGGGGCTGGAAGGGCACCTGGGTGGTGGCGCCGCATTCGTCGCAGATCACGTCAAACATCTGACGGTCGCCGCCACGGCTGTTGTTGCGGCGGTTGGCGCGGCAAGCGGGGCAACGGCCAGGTTCGTTCTGGAAGCCCTTTTCGGCGTAGAAAGCCTGTTCGGAGCCAGTAAAGGTGAAGTCGGCGCCGCACTCACGGCAGTTCAGGGTTTTGTCGGCATACATGATATCATGTACCTCCTTTAATGTTGTCCAAACCGATGCGATCAACAGTTGTTTTCCTTAGGTATCACATCAGTCACCTGACGACATAACCGGGAGGAACACCTGAGCCTTTGGCTTGGCACCGTTGATAATATAGCACACAAATCAACCTTTGCATAGTATTTGTAAAAGATTTTTTGGTCTTGGCTTTGAACATATCGGCAGGGTGAATTTGCTGATTCATTCGTTCATTGTATAAGCCAATTCTTCCGATGCAGATTGATTTTCTTGTCATTTCTGATTATGAATGGTACTATGGTAATGTACATCTTTATCAAGCACGGTTGGAGGGAGCAGCATGATTGCTGGTCATGTCTTTTTAGTAGGCATGGAGGGCAGCGGCAAAAGCACTTTGGGGAGCCGGCTGGCGGCTGAGATGTCGCTACCGTTTGTGGACACAGATCAGCAGATTGCCAAGATGTTTGGTGTGCCATCAGCGGACACGGTTAAGAGCCTTGGTGAGGAACTATACCACAATGCTGAAACCGGCGTATTGATGACATTAACAGGCGCACCACCCGCGATCGTGGTGACTGGCGCCGATTTGCCGCTGTATAAGGAAAATGTGCAGCTGATGCAAAACCATGGCGTGATTGTTCATATTGAACGGCCTTTAGACCAACTGCTGGCAGAGCAAAAGGTCAGCGGGGAGGCAGACTGTGCCGCGTTTTTGCAGCAGTTCAACCAGCGCATTGGGTACTACCGTGCCTGTGCTGACTATACGCTGCAAAACGACCACGGCTTGCAGTATGGCATGCAAGCTTTGCATGCGCTTGTTATTTCCATTCAGTAGAAGAGTACGAGTAAATGCCATGAAAAAAGCGTTTACTTTATTGGAGGTATGCGCTATAATTATGTTTGTGGCAAATGGAACCGCTTGCTCGGGTCGTCGAGGCTCAACGTCGGTCTGTGTTTGCGGCAATTGAAGCAGGGGAAGACCACGCCCTAATGAGGAGGAACCCATGGATAAGACCAGAAAAGCAGAAATCATCAACACCTACGCGCGTCAGGAAGGCGACACCGGCTCGCCGGAAGTGCAAATCGCCCTGTTGACCGAGCGCATCAACCACCTCAACGAGCACCTGAAGCTCAACAAGAAGGACCACCACAGCCGTCGAGGCCTTCTGCTGATGGTTGGTCAGCGCCGCGGCCTGCTGGACTATCTGCGCCGCACGAACATCGAGCGCTACCGCACACTGCTTGGCGAGTTGAATCTGCGCAAGTAATCAATAAGTCGGGGCTTTGCCCCGACCTTTTTATGTCATGTGGGCATGGGAAGGACCTGTGCCCTGGAGTGAGGAGAAGGAGAAAGAATGGAACCCAGAAAGTACACAATAGACTTTGCAGGCAGGCCGCTCAGCTTTGAGTTTGGCCGCTATGCCGAACAGGCTGCGGGCTCAACCCTGGTGCGCTATGGCGACACCGCTGTGTTGGTGAACGTGACCTACTCCGAAAAACCCCGTGAAGGCACCGACTTCTTTCCGCTAAGTGTAGACTTTGAAGAGAAGCTCTACGCTGTCGGCAAGATTCCCGGCGGCTTCATCAAACGTGAAAGCAGACCCACTGAAAAGGCGACGCTGACCTGCCGGCTGATTGACCGGCCCATCCGCCCGCTGTTTAACAAGGGCATGCGCAATGATGTGCAGGTGGTGGCGACCGTGTTGTCGGTTGACGTAAACAACCCGCCGGATATCCCTGCGATGCTGGGTAGCTCCGTCGCGCTTTGCGTCAGCGATATTCCGTGGGCCGGCCCCACAGGCTCTGTTACAGTTGGCCGTGTGAATGGCCAGCTGGTGCTGAACCCCAATGAGCAGCAGACCGCTGAAAGCGACCTGCACCTGACGGTGTCCGGCACCAAGGATGCCATCATGATGGTAGAGGCGGGCGCCAACGAAGTATCCGAAGAAGTGATGCTGGACGCCATCCTGTTCGCCCATGAAACCATCAAGGAAATGGTGGCCTTCCAGGAGAAGATTGTTGCCGAAATTGGCAAACCCAAGCGCGAGTTTCCGCTGTTTGTCACTGGTGATGACATCAAACAGGCTGTGCGTACGTACGCCAATGACAAAGTTTGGTGGAGTTTTGACACCGATGTTCGCGCTGAGCGCCAACAGCGTGAAGACCAGGTAAAACAGGAAGTGCTGGAGCGCTTTGCCGCCGAGTTTGAAGGCCGCGAGAGCGAGATTGAAGACGCGCTTTATGGCATGAACAAAGAAGTCATGCGCCGCAAAATCCTGGACCAGGGCATTCGCCCGGATGGACGCGGCACCACTGATGTGCGCAACATTTGGTGCGAAGCGGGCATTCTGCCCCGCGCCCACGGCAGCGCAGTGTTTACCCGCGGACAGACCCAGGCACTGACGGTGACCACGCTGGGCAGCCTGCGTGAAGTGCAGATGCTGGATGGGCTCTCCAATGAGGAGTCCAAGCGCTACATTCACCACTACAACATGCCGCCCTACGCCACCGGCGAAGCGGGCCGCATGCGTGCCCCCGGCCGCCGCGAGATTGGCCATGGTGCCCTCGCTGAGCGCGCGCTGGAGCCCATGATTCCCTCTGAAGAAGAGTTTCCCTATGCGCTGCGGTTGGTCAGTGAAGTGCTGAGCTCCAATGGCTCATCCTCCATGGCCTCCGTTTGCGGCAGCACCTTGTCGCTGATGGACGCGGGCGTGCCGATTAAGGCGCCTGTTGCCGGCGTGGCCATGGGCCTGATTAAGGACGACCAGTCGGACAAAGTGTCCGTGCTAACCGACATCCAGGGCCTGGAAGACTTCCTGGGCGACATGGACTTTAAGGTAGCGGGCACCATGAACGGCATCACGGCCATTCAGATGGACATTAAGATTAAGGGCATTGATGAGCAGATTCTGCGTCAGGCGCTCAAACAAGCGCTGGATGCCAGGCTCCACATCCTGAAAATCATGCTGGAGACCCTGCAACAGCCGCGCGAAAGCCTGAGCAAGTACGCGCCCAAGATCATCACCTTCTTCATCAACCCGGACAAGATTCGTGAGGTCATTGGACCCGGCGGCAAGATGATTAACAAAATCATTGCTGATACTGGTGTGAAGATTGACATCGAAGACGATGGCCGCGTGGCCATTGGCACTCCGGATGAGGAAGCGGCGGCAAAAGCCCGCAAAATCATCGAAGGCATCGCCAAGGATGTGGAAGCCGGTGAGGTTTACATGGGCCGTGTCGTGCGCGTCATGAGCAACCTGGGTGCCTTTGTTGAGCTGCTGCCCGGTAAGGATGGCCTGCTGCACATTTCCAAACTGGCCAACGAACGTGTTGAAAAAGTTGAAGATGTGCTGAACGTTGGCGATGAGGTTGAGGTAAAGGTACAGGAGATTGACTCCCAGGGCCGTGTCAACCTGATTCGAAACGACATCGTATATGAGCGCAGGTCGTTCACGCCCCGCTCCGGCGGCGGCGAAGGCGGTAGAGGCGCAGGGCGCCCCCCGCGCCGTGACGGCCGTCCCAGCAACACCTAATCGCTATCTGCGTAAAACAAGGGAACCTGCCGTGCGCAGGTTCCCTTTGATAAGGAGCAATTGTGATAGACACCTTTCAACTGTCCAACGGTCTCACGGTGGTTACGGAGAGCATGCCTCACCTGCGCTCGGTCGCGGCGGGGGTATGGGTCAAAGCAGGCTCCATGCTGGAATCACACGATGAGAATGGACTGTCCCACCTGATAGAGCATATGGCGTTCAAAGGTACAACCACGCGCAGCGCCCGCCAATTGGCGGACGAGATGGATGCAATCGGCGGCCAGGTAAATGCAGCCACCAGCAAACTGTACACAACCTACTTTGCCAAGGTGTGTGACAGCGATCTGCAGCGTGCCGTTGAATTGCTTGCTGATATGACGCTGAACCCTGTCATAGACCCAGCAGAACTGAACAAAGAAAAGAATGTCGTGCTGGAAGAAATTGCCATGAGCGAAGACGCACCGGACGACTTGGCGTACGAGCTGATGAACCGTGCATTGTACGGTGAGCAGAGCTTGGCCATAGCTATCGCTGGCACGAAAGAGGGTGTCGCGGCCTATCAGGCCGACCATCTGTGGCAGTTCCGCCAGAAGTATTACCATCCCGCCAATACGGTCATCTCCGTGGCCGGCCGGTTTAACAAACTGAAACTGGTGGAGATGCTGGAAGGCAGCTTTGGTCAGTGGACGGGTGATGCGCGGGCGGCGTACCCAACCTGTTCCGTGCAGGAGGCCGGCAGGCTGTTCCGTGACAAAAAAACGGAACAAGTTCAACTGTGCCTTGGATACCCTGGTTTGCCCTATGATGACCCGCAGCGCTACACCATGTTGGTGTTCAACACATTGTTTGGCGGCGGCGTATCCTCGCGGCTGTTTCAGCGCATCCGGGAGGAGCAGGGGCTGGTGTACAGCATCTATTCGTCGCCGACATCCTACCCCGGCTGTGGAGACTTTGTGATATACGCAGGAGCCACGCCAAGGGGGGCCAAGAAAGTGCTGCACCATGTGCAGGAAGAAGTAGAGAATCTGCTGAAGCACGGTATTGACGACAAGGAACTGGAGCAGGCTAAGGCACAGTTGCGCACAGGCTTTGTGCTGTCGCAGGAAAGCGCCTACAGCAGAATGTCCAGCTTGGGCACCAATCAACTCATCCGCGAGCGCATTGTACGGCCGTCTGAAGTGCTTCGAGGCATTCGCGGGGTCTCCGCCCGCAAGATTATGCGTCTGGCAGCTCAGGTTTTCAGTGTTGAGCCAACCCTTGCTGTGGTGGGGAAAAAGGCGGAGCAGTACTTGAAGCGATAGGCTGGCTTGCGGCATACAGCACAATCAGATAAAATGGCGTCATGGAGGGTCAGACATGAAACGCATGAACGTTGTATTTCTGTGCTTGCTGATGTCGGCTGTGCTTTTGCAGGCATTGCCAGCGCAGGCACAAGTGGAAATAACCATTGAGAAACACGAGCAGTACGGCTCTTATGTACTGGTGCCCAAACTGACAGGTATGCTTAATACCTTTGTACAAGATCGAATCAACCAATCCATCATGGCAGATGGTGGCTATGAGACGCTGCTTTCCAACCTCAGCGCGGCTACATCCGATGGCGGCGGCGCCCTGCAGAGTGATGTTCAGGCGGCAATACTGCCCGGAAGAGATGGGCAGGATGTGCTCAGTGTACGCATAGAGTCATCCGGGCGCATAGGTCCCGGCCGTCCCAGCCACGGCGTGCGTTCCTTGATGTACCGGCTGACCACTGGGGAGCCGGTAACCGCTGCAGATATCTTCGTAGATGTGGAGCAGGCGGAGGCCGGCATCGCAGACATCATCCAGGAGCACATCACGGATGACGTCAGCAGTTATCTGAACGCCGATGCCTACCTGCCGCTGCCGCTTGATAACATGCTGCTGGATGAGCAAGGCGTCACCCTGTATTACGACGCTCAGCAACTCAGCCTGCTATCCGGACGGGCTGGCAGCCTGCATCTGCATTATGATGAAGTCGCGCCATTGCTGAATATCACTGAGGATTCATTGCTGTGGCAGTTGCAGGTCAACGAAAAGCTTGCTCCTAACGAGAAAACGGCAGACAGCATTCGTGAGAGCGTCCTTCAGGCGCGCCTGCCAGGGCTGCCGGTCATACTTGGCGACAGCGCAGAGGAGACATTGATGATGTTTCCGAAGGCAAGCGATTCCATGAGTTTCCCCGGTGGCCTGCGCTATCAGCTGGAGGATGACAGGTTCAGGGGAAGCGCCATTATTGTGGATGGCGGCAAGGTTACTGGCATCATCACCCAGCGCATGAACTTGTTTGGTTTGATCACTGGTAAGGCCACCAATGAGGATGTCACCGCTGTGCTGGGGCCGGAAACTGCCTCATTGCCTCTTGAGGGCAATTTGGCGGAGCGCTATCACCTGCCGGCCGGCACGCTGGTCGATTATCAATACGAAAGCATGGTGCTTCGATTGCTATACGGAGTTGACAATGTACTGCAGGCGATATGGCTCAGCAGCGCAACTTGATAGAATAGGGGAGAACGATTGTCCACCAAAGGTAGAGGAAAAGCGGTTCTGCGGTCCACCGACAGGGGCGGGCCAGTTTCGCTGATTGCCGGCATATTGTGCATGGCACTGGGGTTTGGCCTGCTGTTGGGGGTAAACAGCACTGCGTTTAACATCTCCAGCGCGACGATTGCCGGCCTGAAGGATATGGCCATGGGGCTGGGCGGGGCGCTGTACATAGCGGTGCCCATCTTCCTGCTATGGCTGGGCTGGCTTCTGTGTGTATCTGCGCGTCACTATATCTCGTTTCGATCCTTTGCGCTGACGCTGTCCATCTACGCGCTGGTGCTGGCGGTGCTTACGCTGACCACCAGCATTGCTGGATATGGTTCGCTGATGGACTATGTGCTGAACTTGAATGAGAAACTGTTGAACCGTCCTGCGCCGGACACTTTCGGGCAGTACCTGGCAAGTGCGTATCATAAATATGAGAATAAGCTTACCCCGCTGCCTGGCGGCGGGGCACTGGGCATGCTGGTGGCCTTTCCAGCCTGGCGGCTGCTGGGGGCTGTTGGCGGCACCATTGTGCTGGTATTGGGGGCCATCGGGTTAACCCTGGCGTTGTTCAGACAGAATCCGGCGCTTTGGGTGCAGCGGCTGGACAAGCGTATCGCCAAGCGAGACGGCGTAGTGCCGCAGCCGGAGCCCGTGGGGCAGCCAGTCCCCGTGCAGCAGGAAGCACAGCCAGAAGAAACGGTACAGCCCGAGCCAGCACCTTACCAGCCGCAGGTTCAGCCCTACTTTGTTGAGCAGATGCAGGAGCCAGTGGTTCCGCAACCGGTCTATACACCGCCGCAAACAATCTACCAGAATCCTGAGCCCCAACTCATGAACGGCTGGCAAGAACCTGACCCCATGGAGGCCGGGTTCACCAGTGTGGGGCAGGAGTTCTATGAGCAGTTCGAGCAGGAAGTGCCGCCCCGTGCCATGTCCAGGACGCGCCGAACGGCGCGCAGTGAGGCTGTGAAGCCCATTGTGGAACCTCAAAGCATCAATGCTTCGCCCGTTTCTCATATGCCGCTTGCGCCAGAGACGTCTGTTGAGGCAGAGCCCCTGCAGCAGCCGCAAAATGTGATGAAAAAGGCTGAGCCCATACCAGCACCTCAGCCAGAGAAAGCGGTTGCCGAGCCTGTCATGACCCCTCAGGAGGATGCTCTCCCCTGGGAAGAACAGCATGAAGATATAGAACCTGTTTCCGCTCCGGTGAGGCCCACGGCCAGAACGCGCATCAATGATGTTGGAGTGGCTCCGGCAGTGAAACTGGATGGGCAACGGGTACCGGTACAGCCAAGGGCAACAACCCTGCAAGGCGCACAACAGCGTGTCGATGGCACGGCCGCAGCAAAACCCAAGGAGCGTCATCTCAGCATCCCCATGGATGCGTATGACCGCCCGCCCGAACGCTTGCTGACAGTGCCGGAGGCCAGCAACCGCCCCGACACAACCGAAGAAGACCTGCAGCGCGCGGAGAAACTCATCAGCACGCTCAGCAGCTTCAATATTTCTGCAACAGTGCAGCAGATTGTTCACGGCCCCGCCATTACCCGGTTTGCCATTCGATTGGCGGAAGGCGTCAATGTGAACAGACTGCGCAATGTCATGGACAACCTGGCGGTGGAGTTGCTGGCCAAGAGTGCCATCCGCGCAGAAATCCCCATACCGGGTACACCGCTGATAGGCATTGAGGTTTCCAACGACAAGTCGGAAACCGTGCACCTAAGCGAGGTGCTGCACTCCTCCAAAATGCGGGAGATGAAGTCGCCCACTGCGGTTGCCTTGGGCAAGGACATTACTGGGTCACCCATTATATGCGAACTGATGGACATGCCGCACCTGCTGATTGCGGGTGCCACAGGCAGCGGTAAGTCGGTCTGTATCAACGCGATAATTACCAGCCTGCTTTATCGCTCTACACCGCGCGAAGTGCGCATGATACTGGTTGACCCCAAGTTTGTAGAGCTGCAGCCCTACAACGATGTGCCGCATTTGCTTCTGCCGGTGGTGGTAGACCCCAAGAAGGCGGTATCTGCCTTGGAGTGGGTGTGCCAAGAGATGGATGAGCGGTACATGCAACTGCAGAAGTTCGGTGTTCGCAACATTGACGCCTACAACCGAAAACTGGCGCCGGATGAGGAGCCCCTGCCGCGCATCATCGTCATCATTGACGAAATGAGCGACTTGATGGCCAGCGCCGGCAAAATCATTGATGAGCACGTGAAGCGCATTACAGCAAAGGCGCGTGCCGCTGGCATCTGCCTGATATTGGCCACGCAGCGGCCGTCGGTTGACGTCATCACGGGCATCATCAAGGCCAACATTCCCAGCCGCATTGCCTTCCAGGTTTCCTCACAGGTGGATAGCCGCACCATTCTGGACGCACAGGGTGCTGAAAAACTGCTGGGATATGGCGATATGCTGTACCTGCCGCGCATGCTTTCCTCGCCCCAACGTGTACAGGGCTGCTTTATCAGCGACAAGGAAGTAGGCCAGGTGGCCGACTATGTGAAGAGCCGCAACAAGGCGGACTACAATGTGAACATTATGGAGCACATTGAAGCGGGGGATAAGCAGTCCAGCAGCGGCGGCGCTTCCGCCGGCATTGATGATGACAGCGCTGAGGCCTTTGATGAACTGCTTCCGCAGGCCATTGAAATGGCTGTAGAAGCAGGACAAATGTCCATCTCCATGCTGCAGCGTGTTTTGCGTGTGGGTTATGGCAGAGCAGGTCGATTGATTGATGAGATGGAGCGACGGGACATCATCAGCGGCAATGAAGGCACAAAACCTCGAAAGACACTCATCAGCAGAGAAGAGTACCAGAAGCTGTTCGGAGAGGACACCTTTGGGTAAGGCGGATTAGCCTGGCAGGGATATGGTCAGGCTGCCCCATACCGCTAACACCGTACCAAGTGCCAGCAGACCCAGCATCATGGGGCTACTGGTATTTTGTCTTGGCCGATATAGCCAATACAGCAGTACATAGGGCAAACAATCAACAGCGTAGCGCGCGCCGTACTGAAACCCGCCAAAGGTGCGATGGCTAAGCAACAATAAGAGGTGAACCGCGTACACCAATAGGATGATGGCCTGTTTCCAGCTGATGTGCCTTTTAAAAGCATCAAACAACGCCCAAGAGAAAAGCCCGAGAAAAGCGGGGTTGGCAATCAGTAATGAGAAGCCAAAGCGCTGCAGGTGTAAGGTGCCATTTTCGTTTGCCAAAGGGACACCAAACAGGAATGTGCGAATGTTCTCCCCGATGTGTGAAAACGAGAACTGTTTTCCGCCTTGAAAGGAAAACTCCGGCAGATAGTTGTGCCCGAACTCGAATACATTGCCAAAGCGCGCGAAATTGTACCACCCATATAGGAACGCAATCAGCAAACCAAGCAATACACCAGGCAAGAGGGAGCGAACGCGCGTCCACAACTGTTTTCCAGTACTGTGTTCCGCGCATAAGTACATCAGCATGAGCAGGGGACCATACAGCGCGTTAAAGGGCCGGCAACCAACCGCCAACGCATACAGCACCAGTGCGATGGTCGGGCTGTTCGCGCTCATCTGTTCAACGGCCAGTACCGTCAGCACAAGCGCAAGCACCTGGGCATGGTACCAGACGGCACCAGTCATCAGCATCGGCAGCAGCGAGGAACCACTTACAAACAATACGGAGTGGAGAGCGGACGCCGCAGGGGAATGCCCGCGCCCTAAACTTAGGCGAACAAGGGCAAAGTACATGACAAGGGCGTACAGCATCATCAACAGCGCGTCAGGGACTGCGTCTCCAAACAGAAACGTTAGCGGCAGCAGCACCAGGCTTGGCACGGGCGGGAAACTGACATAGTACCGCCCTTCGAAGATGGCTAACTCAAGGTGGGGTACATCCTCCGACAAGTGGAGGGCGCCCGACCGCCACGCCATGGCTTGACGCGTATAGGTGTCATACGGAGTTGGTGCGAGCAGAGTGACACCCGACAAGAGGTGCAGCGCAATAAGTAATAAAACTAACAGCACCGCACCAAAGTAGAGGGGGAAATGCCTATGTGACTCTGTGGATGTGGTTAAATGCCTTCTCATGACGCAATTATAGCCCGCATGTATTTCAGGCGCAACAAAAAAGCCGCCCTTACGGGCGGCATAAGGTAACAGTTTTACTTATTTCGCGTTGTTGGCGGCCTTTTCCAGCGCCTTCAGGTAACCGCTGACATCGATGGTCACGCTGGTCTTCAGGTCGGCGTCTTCGGGAACCGCGGGGTGGCCGGCGTCGCGCTCGTAGGTGGGCATGGCCAGAACTTCTTCGACGGTCTTGCCAACGCAGAATTCTTCAAAGGCGGCCATCTGCTCGTACCACTCTTTGCCAATGGCACTGGCGGGGCGCATGTTGTACGCGTCACCCTTTTCAACCTTGGACAGCACTTCGGCGGTCAAATCGGTGGTGACTTTGCCTTCTTTGTCGAAGTTGACGTTGGTCTGGGCGGTGTCAAACTGAATCGCTTTGATGACCTTGTTGTCGTCCAGAATCACGGTGCAGACAACGCTGTTCACCTGGCCGCGGCCATCTTTTTCACCAGCGTCAGTGCCGTTGATGTAGGTGTGGATGCCCAGGCCAAGCAGCTCGGCGGAGGCGGCGGAAGCCAGGGAAACCAGAAGCATTGCGCAGAGCACTACCGACAGAAACTTTTTCATAGAGAACAGGAACCCTCCTCATTTTTGATGGCCAAATAATACCACTGTGGAAGTCGTTCTGTCAACCAATTAATTAACGTGATGATTGTTATGCATATCCATAGACAGGACGGATAGTTAATAAACAAACATATACGAACAATTTGTGTACCCAACATGCATTTTAAAAGGCACAGGGTTCGCATAGGATATGGCTTGACTGAAAAAGCGTAGGATGATAACATTGGCAAGGCTACAACATCCCACAGCAAATGATTGGATGGTAATTCATTGATAAGCATCCTAGACCCAGCAAAAGAATCTCTACATGCCTCGGTGGTTTGCCTGGGTTTTTTTGATGGTGTGCACCTGGGTCATCAGGCTATTGCTCATGTATGTAAGGATATCGCGAAGCAAATGAATATCATTCCTTGCGCGCATACGTACAATATACCTCCGCTTCAGTTGATTAAACCTGATACTCAGTTAGTAGAGTTAACTCCCCTACAAGAAAAGGCGGCACTGCTGGAGCAATGTGGTATTGAGGTGCTGGCGGTCAGCCGGTTTGATGAGGAAATGATGCGGATGCCCGGTGCGCTTTTTTTTGAGAAGGTCGTGCTTGGCAGACTGGGCGCCAAACACATTGTAGCCGGTTATGATCATCGCTTTGGCTATCTGTGCGATACGGACACTACTTCTCTGGAAGTGCTGTGCAAGGCGCATGGTGTGGGCCTCACCGTGGTTCCTGAGGTTAAGACCGCGGATGGCCAAGTGGTGTCAAGTACAGCCATTCGCCAGGCTCTGCAAAAAGGGGATAGGGCAGCTGCTGAAGGCATGCTGGGCCGTTCGCTTGATTCCGCGCTGCTGGGGCGCTTCAAGATTGCTTAGGATCTGTTTCATCATAATGTGGAGGGAAATCGCATGAAGAAAATCGCGGCTTGGATCGCGCTGGGCATCATCACCATTGTTGCCGGCTTGCTCCTGTCCATGACCAACGAGGTGACCAAGGATGTCATTGCCACGCAAGAGGCGGAGTCCAAGGTTGAGGCCCGCAAAACGGTATTGCCTGATGCGGAGACATTCGAGCCCGTTGAAGTGGAAAGCCTGGAGCCGCTCAGCGAGTTGTTCGCTGGCATGAAAAACGGAGAGGCCGTGGGCTATGTCGGCGCTGTGTCGGTCAATGGATATGGCGGACCCGTGCAGATCATCGCCGGTGTGGATAACGACGGCAAGGTGACGGGCGTATCCGTTGGCGGTGCTGAGTTTGCTGAAACCGCAGGCTTGGGTGCCAAGGCAAAGGACCTTGCGTTCACTGACCAGTTTTTAATGAAACAGACCCCGGTAAAGGCTGTAAAGAGCGAGCGCGATAGGGGTGACAACACCGTTGACGCCATTGCCGCCGCAACCATCACCACCAACGCGGTGACCAGCGGTGTCAACAGCATTGCTACGAAGGTCGACAACTATTTGAACCCGCCCACGGATACGGTCGCCGAGGGAACCATGTACACTGCCTCTGAGCAGGGTTTCGCGGGCCCCGTTGCTGTGTTTGTAACCGTGAAGGATGACGGCACCATCAGCGGCCTGAAGGTTGGCGATGATGCGTTTGCAGAAACGGAAGGGTTCGGCGCGGCAGCTTTGGAGGATTCGTTCACCAAGGGTTTCGTCGGGTTGGCTTTACCGCTTGACGCAGCGCAGGTGGATGGCATCAGCGGTGCGACCATCACCACGAATGCAGTCGTTGCGGCCATCAACCGTGCTTATGACGAAAAGAACATCGTAGAGGCACCTGCTGCTGAAGGCACCACCTACACCGCTGCCGAGCAAGGCTTTGCCGGTCCTGTTGCGGTGTTTGTAACCGCAAAGGATGACGGCACCATCACTGCCCTGCGTGTTGGTGATGATGATTTCAAGGAGACGGATGGCTTTGGCGCGCCCGCGACGGAGGCAACGTTCACAAACCAGTTTGTTGGCAAGACCATTCCTGTGGCCTTGGAGGACATCGATGCGCTGTCGGGCGCAACGGTTACATCCACCGCAGTAGTCAATGCCATTAACCGCGCATTTGACGAAAAGCTTGTGGATGAAAGCGTACCGGTTGTCGAACCGGTTGCTGAAACTGAAGGCATGCCGGAAGTGACTGAAGAGCCGGAAGCGGAAGCGGCAGAAGCCACGGAAGCGCCTGCTGAAGAAGAAGTTGCGGTGGAAGAGACTGCTGTTGCCTTCCCTACTGCTGCGCCCATGACAGGGCGTGCCGTGCTGGGCACCGCCCAGGGTTACAACGGGCCTATCTATGCAGTGGTGTCGCTGAATGCTGACAATACCATCGCATCTGTTGTTGTCCTCGAAGGAGAATTTGCCGACACGCCGGGCATTGGTGACCAGGTGTTGGCAGCAGACTACCTGGCCGGCTTCAATGGCAAAACACTGCCTGTTTCCAGGGATATGGTAGATGCCATTGCGGGTGCTACCGTCTCCAGCAACGGTGTACTGGATGCTGTTAACAACGCCATGGAACAGTTGGTTGCAGTTCCCCAAGGCGCTGACGCTGTGGAGCCTGTCTCGCAAATGACTGGCCGTGCCGCCGCTGGCGATGCGGAAGGTTTCGGCGGCCCCATCCAGGTGATTGTCTCGCTGAATGCTGACAACACCATTGCGTCCATCCAGGTGGATGAAGATGCGTTCGCTGAAACACCCGGCATTGGTGACAAGGTGCTGGCGGAGGAGTTTGTAAAAGCATTTGAGGGTTTGGCAGTGCCGCTGCAGGCGGACGCGGTTGACACCATCAGCGGCTCCACTGTTTCCAGTCAGGCAGTTATTGACGCAGTCAATGAAGCCGTTGAACTTCTGATTGCAGCGCCCTCCGTGGCGAAGTAAGAAAGGCGGGATGAACTTTTGAGAAAACTCAGTTTCCGCGGCGGCATTCATCCGCTGCACGAGGTACAGGAAGGCAAGAACGCGACACGCGCATTGCCCATCAAACCCCTGGTGCCCCAAACAGTCTGCATTCCCGTCAATATGCACATTGGCGCGCACAGCAAACCCATCGTCAAGAAGGGCGACAAAGTGCTTCTTGGCCAGGTGATCGCTGAGCCGCAAGGCGGGCTTGGCCTGCCGGTGCACGCGAGTGTATCGGGCGAAGTTACGGTAGTTGCCGATAAGCAAATGCTGGGGCCAAAAAGCGCCATGTGCATCACCATTCAGAGTGATGGACAGGATGAATGGACGGCGCTGAACCCCTTGGGTGATGTAGAAACAGCCGCCGCTGACAGGATTGTGGCCGCCATCAAGGACGCGGGCATCTGTGGCCTGGGCGGTGCGTGCTTCCCCACCCACGTTAAACTAACGCCTCCGCAAGATAAGCCCATTGATACCATTATTCTCAATGGCGCCGAGTGCGAGACCTTCCTTACCAGTGACCACCGCCTGATGGTGGAACAGCCGGAGCGCGTGGTCAAGGGCCTGCGGGCCGTTATGCGCGCCATGAACGTCTCCCGCGGCTTCATTGGCATTGAGGACAACAAGCCCGATGCCATCGCGGCGGTCAAGCAAGCAAGCGAGGGCAAGCAAGGCGTTGAAGTGGCTGTATTGAAGACCAAGTACCCGCAGGGCGGTGAAAAGCAGCTTATCAAGGCCATCACAGGCAAGGAAGTGCCCTCTGGCGGTTTGCCGATGGATATCGGCGTTGTCGTCTTGAACGTGGGCACGGCTGCCGCAATTACCGATGCGGTAGAAGAGGGGAAACCCCTCATCTCCCGTGTTACCACAGTGACCGGTATTGTAAAAGAGCCGTCCAACCTGTTGGTGCGCATCGGTACCTTGGTGTCTGACGCCATTGAGGCCTGCGGCGGGTATGCCGAAACCCCGGGCAAGATTTTTGCCGGCGGCAGCATGACCGGGCTGGCACTGCCCAACGATACACTTAGCATGACCAAGGCCAACAACGGCATCGTTGTGCTCAATGAAAAGCAGGCGAAGCTTCAGGAGCCGAGCAACTGCATCCGCTGCGGACGCTGCATTGAAGCATGCCCCAGCGGTTTGAACCCCTATCAATTGGCCAATCAGTACGAGCTGGGCCGCATTGACGAAATGGAAAAGATGAACGTGAATGACTGCATTGTCTGCGGCGCGTGCTCTTACATTTGTCCGGCGCATCGCTACCTGACGCCTGTGTTCAAAGAAGCAAAGGATATTCTTGCTGCAAGGAGGAATAGTCAATGAGCCTGCGCGTTTCTGCCGGACCTCATCTGCTGACCAGGGAAAACACCCAGACATTGATGCTGGATGTTCTGATTGCCCTGGCGCCAACCACTGCTGCGGGTGTCTACCTGTTTGGGTTGCACGCGGCCTGGGTGCTGGCCGCTGCCGTTATTACCGCGGTTATTTGCGAGTATGTTTGGCAAAAGGCCATGAAGAAGACGGTCACCATTACCGATTTGTCCGCCGTGGTCACCGGCTTGATTGTTGGTTTGAACATGCCTTCCGGCGCGCCGCTGTGGCTGCCTGTGATCGGCAGTGTGGTGGCCATCGTCCTGGTGAAGCAACTATTTGGCGGCCTTGGCCACAACTTCATGAACCCGGCTATGCTGGCCCGCGCTTTCCTGCTGGCTTCTTGGCCGGCACGCATGACCACCTTTATGCTGCCTGAGCGTGTGCTGGGCACTTCCGAGGCGGCTGTTGGCGTGGATACGTTAAGCGGTGCGACCCCGCTGGTGCCGCAGGGGCTGGGCATCAACCCCGGCATTCCCATGGCCGACCTGTTCCTGGGCAATATTCCTGGCTCCATCGGTGAGGTGTGCAAGCTGGCCATTTTGATTGGTCTGCTGTATCTGCTGGTGGTCAAGGCCATCTCCTGGCATGTCCCCACCTTCTTCCTGGGCACCGTGGCCATTTTCTCTTGGTTGATTGGCCGCGATCCGCTGGTGGCACTGCTGTCTGGCGGCGTGCTGTTTGGCGCTGTGTTCATGGCAACAGACTATGTGACCAACCCCATGCAGAAGATTGGTCAGTGTATCTTTGGTTTAGGCTGTGGTGTCATGGTGGTCATTATCCGCAACTTCGGCGCCTATCCTGAGGGTGTGACCTATGCCATCCTGCTGATGAACTGTGTTACACCGCTAATTGACCGCTTTACCAAACGACGCGTATTTGGGATGGTGAAAAAGCATGTCTAAGAACAATCTCCGCGGCATCTTCGTCAATGGTATCTTTGGCGAGAACCCCGTGTTCCGCTTGGTATTGGGCACCTGCCCCACCATCGCGGTAACCACCAGTGCCATCAATGGTGTTGGCATGGGCTTGGCTGCAACACTGGTGCTTGTAGGCTCCAACGCTGTTATCTCCATGCTGCGCAACTTCATTCCGGACAAGGTGCGTATTCCCGCGTTCATTGTGGTTATTTGTACGTTCGTCACCATGGTGCAGTTGTTGATGCAGGCCTTTATTCCCTCTTTGTACGATGCGCTGGGCATCTTCCTGCCGCTGATTGTGGTGAACTGCATCATCCTGGCGCGTGCGGAAGCCTTTGCCAGCAAGAATGGCGTGGCCGCGTCTGCAATGGACGGCGTTGGCATGGGCCTTGGTTTCACACTGGCTCTTATCCTCATTGGCGGTTTCCGTGAACTGCTGGGTGCCGGTACCCTGTTTAACATGCAGGTGATGGGCGCGGGCTTTGAGCCGGTGCTGATTTTCATCCTGGCGCCGGGCGGGTTCCTGATGTACGGCTTGCTGCTGGGCATCATTAATGCCATTGGCAACCGCCGGCAGGCAAAAGCGAAGAAAAGGGAGGTGCAGGCGGCATGAGGCTAAACGACATTGGTATTTTCCTTTTCTTTGTTAACTGCGTCTTTACCAACAACTTTATTTTCTCCCGGTTCCTGGGGAGCTGTCCTTATCTGGGCGTATCAAACAAACTGGAAACAGCCACCGACATGGGTGTTGCGGTTACGTTTGTTATGGGTGTGGCATCGCTGTTCGCCTATCTCGCCTATGAGTACATCCTGGTCCCGCTGGACCTGGTGTACCTGAACACCATCGCGTTTATTCTGATTATTGCAGCACTGGTGCAGTTTGTCGAAATGTTCATGAAAAAGGCCATGCCGGCGCTATACAGCGCGCTGGGCATCTATCTGCCGCTGATTACCACCAACTGCGCGGTGCTGGGTGTTGCCCTGCTGAACATGCGCAGCGGCTATAACCTGCTGGAGTCGGTGCTGAGCGGCGTGTTTGGTGCGCTGGGCTTCCTGCTGGCCATCGTGCTGATGGCGGGTGTACGTGAACGTCTCGAAACCTCCGATATTCCCAAGGCATTCAAGGGCTTTTCCATCAGCCTGGTCATCGCTGGCCTGATGGCCGTTGCGTTCCTGGGCTTCTCCGGACTGGTTAAGTAAGGAGGACATGATGAATACAAGTGCAATTTTGAGTGCTGTTGCGGTACTGGGTGGTTTGGGTGTTGCCTTTGGCGCATTGCTGAGCCTTGCCGCGAAGATTTTCCATGTACCTGTTGACCCCAGGGTGGAGCTGGTGCGTGCGAACGTGGCTGGCGCCAACTGCGGCGTGTGCGGCTATCCTGGCTGTGATCCTTTTTCTGAAGCGGTTGTACGCGGGGAAGCACCCGTCAATGGATGCACACCCGGTGGTGCTGCCTCTGCGGCGAAGCTTGCGGAGATTATGGGCGTAAACGCCGAAGTGGAAGATCCCATGGTGGCGCGCATTCGCTGCCAGGGCGGCGATGGTGTCGCCAAGGATAAGGCGCAATATCAGGGTCATACCAGTTGTCACCATGCCATGCAACTTGCCGGTGGACCGAAAATGTGTCCTACCGCTTGCGTAGGCTTGGGCGATTGTTTCCGCGTATGCAAGTTTGACGCCATCTCCTTTGAGAACAATCTTTGCGTTATTGATCCCGAAAAATGCACAGCTTGCGGTGCTTGCGTGCCCGCGTGCCCCAACCATCTAATTAAGTTGCTGCCGCGCGCGGCCACCGTAACGGTGCGCTGCATGAACACGCAGATGCCGAAGCCTGCCATGGAAAGCTGCAGCCGCTCCTGCATTGGCTGCAAGCGCTGCGAGCGGGCATGCGAGTACGATGCCATCCACGTCAACAACTTCCTGGCGGAAATTGACGTAACGAAGTGCACGCAGTGCGAGGCTTGTATCGCTGTATGCCCCAATCAGTGCATTACCCTGAGCGCCTAATCAAACAAAGTATAATACCTCCCGGGCGTCCGTTCTGCGGGCGCCCGGTTCTTATGTGGGCAGGACGCCAAAGCAATCTTGCCATTAGACCCCAAACCAGTTACAAGGTGTACAAACATAAGGAGGCGAACGACATGTACGAATCTGTGATTAAAGAAGCACAGGCAAAGATGGAAAAAACAAAAGAGGTGTACAAGCGCGACATGCAATCGCTTCGTGCTGGCAGGGCTAACCCACAGCTGCTGGATCGCGTGATGGTGGATTACTACGGCACCATGACACCGCTGAGCCAGATGGCCAACATCAACGCCCCCGAACCTCGCATGCTGACCATCTCCCTGTGGGATATGAAGGCTATCCCTCTGGTAGAAAAGGCTATTCAGAAAAGTGACTTGGGTATGAACCCAATCAATGACGGCAAAGTCATCCGCTTGATTGTTCCGGAGCTAAACGAAGAACGCCGCAAGGAACTGAGCAAGCGGGTCAGCCAGGCCGCGGAGGAATCAAAAATCGCGCTGCGTTCCATTCGTCGTGATGCGATGGAGCAGTTTAAGAAGATGAAGAAGGACGCTGTCATCACAGAAGATGAGCAGCGTCGCGCGGAAGATGAACTGCAAAAGGTCACCGACGCCGCCGTCAAAGATGTTGACAAATTGGCCGCTGATAAGGAAAAAGAGATTCTGGAAATTTGACCACACAGCAACTCATTGGCTGGACGCTTGCCGATGCGGAGAAAGCCCTTCAACAACACGGCCTGCCCTATCAAGTGCGCTGGACGCATTCGGGCAGGCCTGGTTGTGATGAACCATGGCGCACACCGCGTGTACTGGCTGTGCGCGGTGACACGCTCATCGTCGCACGATTCTGGGATACTTTAGAGGAAGAACGGGATGCAGTCATCCAGTAGGTTACCCGCCCATGTAGCCATCATCATGGATGGCAATGGGCGCTGGGCAAAAAAGAACAGCTTGGCTGTGGCGTTGGGCCATCGCCAGGGTGTGGAAGCATTGCGGGAGATTGTCCGCTACAGCAGCGATGCAGGCATTGCGGCCTTGTCGTTGTACGCTTTTTCCACGGAGAACTGGCGGCGCTCCCAAGCTGAGGTTGGCGCACTAATGAGCCTGATTGTAGAGTTCTTTCGCTCTGAAATCGATGAGTTGGACGAGCGCAATGTGCGCATTCGCATCTTGGGCGACAAGGAGGGTTTGCCTGCTGCACCCAAGGAATCGGTGTTGGCGGCGGAGCGCCGCACAGCGGATAATGATGGCCTGCAGTTAAGCATTGCGCTCAACTACGGAGGCCGGGCGGAATTGGCGCTTGCGGCTAAGCAACTGGCGCAGGAGGTAGTGGCAGGCACATTGAGCGTTGATGCAATCAATGAGGAGGCCATCAATGCGCGCCTGTACACAGCGGGTTTACCGGATGTAGACCTTCTGATTCGCACAAGCGGAGAGATGCGCTTGAGCAACTTTTTGCTCTGGCAGAATGCCTACGCGGAAATGCTGTTTCCTCCGCAGTTGTGGCCAGACTTCACGGTGGAAGACTATAAAGCTGCACTGGCTGAATATGCCAGCCGGGAACGCAGATTTGGAGGCCGCAACGCATGATGACAAGAATCGTCACAGGGGCTGGCTTGCTGATTCTTCTGCTATTTGCTCTATACATGAGCGGTTGGGTGTTTGCTGTCATGTGGACGGCATGCGTGCTCATCGCTGTGGCGGAAATGTTCGCGGCGCTATCAGGCAAGTATCGGCCCGTTTCCTGGCCCACGTGGGTCGCCTTGCTTGTCAGCATTCCTTGTTTCCTGCTGCTGAATGAAGGCGCCGTGGTTGGTGCGCTGATTGCGGTAGTGTACTTTACGTTTTTGTTTGTGTGCATGATATGCCTGTTTGGCGAGAAGCCAAAGCTGGATGATATGCTGGTCAGCGTATTGCCGCTATTGGTGGTGGCGCTGCCGGGCATGTGCTTGCTGTCCATGGTGCGCCTGCCCCTAAACCTCCAACGCACGCTGCTTGCGTTGGTGTTCTTCGTGCCTGTCATGGGGGATACGGCGGCCTACTTTATCGGTGTGCGGCATGGAAAGACCAAGCTGATTCCGGAAGTAAGCCCCAAGAAGACGGTTGAAGGCGCGGTTGCCGGCCTGGCTGGGAGCACACTGACGGGGATCGCCATTTATCTTGTGACCAGCGTCCTCGGTTTTGCGCCGCCGGCACTTTATCACTTTCTTATAATGGGTTTTGTTGGCGGTATGGTCGGGCAGGTGGGGGACTTGTTCGCCTCCATCATCAAACGTCATTGCGGCATTAAGGACTTCGGCTCCATTTTCCCGGGGCATGGCGGCATGCTGGACCGCCTGGATTCCATATTGTTTGTAGCGGTGTTCGTGTTCGCCTATCACCAGATTGTGTTTTAGCATGGGAAAGCGTTTTGTTATACTGGGTTCCACCGGCTCCATCGGCACGCAGGCGCTGCAGGTGGTTGACCAGCACTCGGAACGTTTCACGGTGGCCGGTCTGAGCGCCCACAGCAATAAGGACCTGCTGTTTAAGCAGGTGCGAAAGTACCGGCCTCAAGCGGCCGCGCTCAGTGTTGGTGAATGCGAAGTTCCGCAAGACCTGCGCTTTTGTCAGTGGTACTTTGGCAAAAGTGCCATAGCCGATATGGCACGGGAAGTGGCCTGCGATGCCGTGCTGGTCTCAGTGATGGGCATGGCGGGACTTGGCAGTGTGTTGGCTGCCCGCGAAACGGGTAAGGATGTGCTGCTGGCCAACAAAGAGGCTTTAGTTGCGGGCGGTCAGCTTGTGATGGACCAATGCACTGTACTGGGAGAGCGGCCAACACTGTTGCCTGTTGATAGCGAGCACAGTGCTATTTGGCAGTGCTTGCAGGGGACTGGCGGCAATCCATTTAGGCGGCTGCTGCTGACCGCATCGGGAGGCCCCTTTCGCAACTGGGACATCAATCGAATGCATGGTGCCAGTGTGGATGAAGCGCTGAACCACCCCAAGTGGTCCATGGGCGCCAAAATCACCATTGACTCGGCCAGCATGTTCAACAAGGCACTGGAGGTCATTGAGGCCCGCTGGTTGTTTGACGCGCAACCCGAACAGATAGACGTGTTGGTGCACCCGCAAAGCATTGTTCATTCCATGGTGGAGTTCGCGGATGGCGCCGTCATTGCTCAAATGGGTGTACCGGATATGCGGGTACCCATACAGTATGCAATGGGCTATCCCGAACGGTTGGCGGGCGGCGCTGCACCCATGACCATTGCCGACATGCAATCCCTCACGTTTGAAGAGCAGGACACCAAAAAGTTTCCGTCCATCAGCCTTGCGTATCACGCGCTGCGCACAGGGGGAACTGCCGCATGTGTGCTGAATGCTGCCAATGAGGTTGCTGTGGCAGCGTTTCTAGCGGGCAGCATACGCTTTGGCGATATCTTTCGCGTGGTTGATACGGCGCTTAACAAGACGCCCGTTTCCGCCGCGGATAGCCTGGAAGCGGTCATTCACGCGGATGGCCTAGCGCGCCGCGCAGCAAGTGACTACATTCTAACCCTTACTCACTAAGGAGGTTCCATGTCCTTTCTCTATATCATTGCTGCACTGCTGATGTTTGGCATCATGATTACAGTGCATGAAGCCGGACACTTTTTTGCGGCTCGGCTGAACGGCATCCCCGTGCGGGAGTTCGCCATTGGCTTTGGGCTGAAACTGGCATCCTGGAAAAGCAAAAAGCACGAAACACAGTTTGCTATTCGCGCCATCCCCTTGGGCGGTTATTGTGCCTTTTATGGGGAGGATGATGGCAGTGAAGAAGCAAAGGAGGACCCGCGTTATTTCGGCAATTTCAGCGCTTGGCGGCGTCTGACGACCATCTTGGCCGGCCCTTTGATGAACTTGCTGATGGCGTTTGTGGTTGCGGTCGGTTTCTACGCGCTGAGCGGCATCCCGACTATCACAGGCCCCGCGGTAACGTCTGTTCAATCCGTCAACGCCAATAGCCCGGCAGAATATGCGGGGCTTAAGCCCTTTGATATTGTCAGGGAGATCAACGGTGTAGAGATCAGGGATAATGTCACTGAAGCCATTGACGCTGCCACCAAAGAAGGCGCTGTCCCCATGGAAATGGTGGTGGAGCGAGCCGGTAAGGAAGAATTGCTGACAGTGACGCCCATGTACAGCGATGAAGCCGGGCGCTACATGATAGGGGTCAATCTGCTCACAAATACGCCGCAAACCTGGAAACAAGGAACGCTGTCTGAAACAATCAATGCTGCCTATCAAATGAGTGTTCAGGCGGGAGCCTCCATTTTCCAGGCCATCGGTAATTTGTTTTTCAGGGGCGAAGGCTTCCGGGACATGGCAGGCATTGTCGGGGTTACGCAAACCATTGTGCAGACCACCCAGGAAAGCCAGCTTCAGGGTTACCTTTTCCTGATGTGTTTGATATCCATCAACCTGGGTTTGTTTAACCTGTTGCCCATTCCCGGGCTGGATGGCAGCCGCATCTTGTTTTTGCTGGTGGAAGCAATTCGGGGCAAACCCTTTAAGCGCGAAGGTTATGTACATGCTATTGGTATGCTGTTGCTGTTTGCGCTGATGATTTGGATTAACATACGCGATATCCTACGGTTGTTTTAGGGCTTGATATGAGCAACGAAAAACGTACAGTACTGGTTGGCAAATGGCCCATAGGCGGTCATCACCCCGTCAGTGTACAATCCATGACCAATACACCAACGGAGGATGTAGCCGCTACCCTCCACCAAATCCGCGCGCTGCATGACGCTGGCGCTGACTTGGTGCGTGTATCGGTGTATGACGCGGACTGTGCATCGGCCGTACGCGCACTGGTGGACGGCAGTCCCATACCGTTGGTGGCGGATATTCACTTTGATCACAAGCTGGCGCTCAGTGCCATTGAAAACGGGATATCCAAGCTGCGCATCAACCCGGGTAACCTGCAAGACGCCAATCAAGTGCGCTTGGTGGCCGACTGTGCGAAAGCGCATGGCATTCCCATCCGCATCGGGGTAAACTCAGGCTCGGTGCCCAAGGACATATTGGCACAGACAGGCGGCGTTACGGCGGAAGCATTGGTGCTTTCCGCGCAGCGTCATGTGGAACTGCTAGAGCAGGCCGGCTTTGATGACATTGTGCTTTCCTTGAAAGCAAGCGACGTGCGCTTGACGGTAGACACCTATCGCCTGGCGGACAAGCGCTTTGGCTATCCTTTGCACTTGGGCGTGACGGAGGCTGGGTTGCCAGGACAGGGCACCATCAAGAGTGCCATTGGTGTTGGCGCCTTGTTGCTGGACGGCATTGGGCATACGGTACGAGTATCCCTCACCGGGTCGCCTTTGGCGGAACCCAAAGCGGCCATTGATATTCTGCGCGCGATTGGTCTTCGTGGTGCTTTGCAGTTGATTTCCTGTCCCACCTGCGGCAGAACCCAGGTGGACGTCGAAGCCATCGCAAAGGAAGTGGAACAGCGCACGGCCCACATTACCCAACCTGTAAAGGTGGCGGTGATGGGGTGCGTGGTCAATGGGCCGGGCGAAGCACGGGAAGCCGACATCGCCTACTGCGGCGGAAAAGACAGCGGCGCGCTGTACGTTGACGGCGTGTTTATCAGAAAGGTGACGGACAACCCTGCCGATGCGATTATTGACGCACTGAATGCGTATTTGCGGGAACACCAAACAGGAGCATGACATTGGGCTACGAAGAACTGCTGAAGGGCATTTATGCAGCGATACCAGAGCTGGAGGGCAAGCTGACGCTGGAGGGCATCCGCTACGATGCCAGGCGCGGCCGAGCGCTTGTCAGTTTCTTTAGCGACGCCCTGGTCGCGGAGAAGGCGTTTAACACCATCAAACGAGAAATCGCAAAAGCGCTGCCCAAGGTGCGGTTTTCTTTGCGCGTTGCGTCCCCCTCACTGGCGGACGACTTTTTGCGTACACCGGAGAAGTACGCGCCGGTGTTCAACACCATTTTGGCGCGCGCGCACCCTGCGGCCGTGTCCTGGATTCCGGAGATTCGCTACCTATCGGAGGATAACGCGGTCGTGCTGGAATTGCCGGATGATTTTTCCCTGCAGTATTTTCGCAACAGGGATGTGCTGAGTGTTCTGCGGACCGCAGTATATGATCTGTTCCGCAGTGAACCGGAATTGCTGTTCCGGCTGCAGGATGATGTCAAACAGCGCCTTCAGCGCATTGAGCAGGAAAGGCAGAAAGAAGCGGAACTGCTGAGGGAGACGCAGGCGCAAATATCAGAGGAGACGCAAAAGAAGCAGGGGAAGCGCCGTGCGAACGGCCGCATCAAAGGCACCAGCATTGCCGATGAGCCAGTTGCCATCAGCGGCCTGGGGGAACTATCTGGCCGGGTGACCATTGCCGGAAAGGTCATCAGCGCGGATCGGCGCGATATTCCCGGCAAGGAAATGGTGCTGCTCAGCTTTATCATCACGGACTTCAGCGGCTCCATCAACTGCAAAATCTTCCTGCGCTACCGCAACCAGCGCTTCAAACACGAGGGAGAGCCCGTTGCGCCATCTGAAGAAGAGCGCAAAGCCCTGGAAGACATTGTCGCTGCTGTACGGGTTGGCGATGGGCTCAAGGTGCGCGGCACCTGCCAAATCGACACATTTGACCGCGCTTTGGTGCTGATGGTGCAGGATATCAACACCCAAGAACTGCCCACACGGGCGGATAACGCCCCCAGAAAACGCGTGGAGTTGCACGCGCATACACAGATGAGCGTGATGGACGCCACCATGTCCGCAGGGGAACTGATTAAGCGGACGGCATCTTGGGGGCACCCGGCCATCGCCATCACGGACCATGGGGTCACCCAGGCGTACCCGGAGGCATTCGCTGCTGCCCGGAAAAACAAAATCAAGCTAATCCCCGGCATGGAAGCGTACATGATTGACAGCCTGCCCATTGTGCGGCAAGCCTCGGCACGGTCTGTTGATGAGTCCATCGTGGTGGTAGACTTTGAAACCACGGGGCTTAACACACGCAGCAGCCGCATCATCGAAATCGGTGCCGTGCGTTTGGTAAACGGGGAGATTGAGGACAGCTTTTCCACGCTGGTCAACCCGGGAATGCCGCTGCCCAAAGTGATCACTGACATTACGGGTATCACAGACCAAATGCTGTTGGACCAGCCGACAGCGCAAACCGCTGTACCAGAATTGATGCGCTTTATTGGCGACAGCCCAATTGCAGCGCATAACGCAAGCTTTGACGTGGCCATATTACAGCAGGAACTGCAGCGGCAAGGCCTAAAGCACGCCTGTCCGCAGGTGGACACACTGGCTTTTGCGCAGAAACTGTATCCGGCGCTTAAGCGCTTTCGGTTGGCCGCGGTTTGCAGACATCTGGGGGTGTCGCTGCGCAACGCGCACCGTGCGGTGCACGACGCGACCGCCACGGCGCAGATTCTGGCCATCATGCTGCAGGAAGGCAAGGAGCGCGGCGCCAACACGCTGGAACAGTTGGATCAGACCATCAACGGTTATACCAAGGGCATTGACCGGCACATTATCCTGCTGGCCAAGGACCAACAGGGTCTGCAAAACATCAACCGCCTGGTTTCTGCAGCGCACCTGGAACACTTTCACTATGTGCCCAAAGTGCCGCGCGACCTCATCGAACAATACCGTGAGGGCTTATTGTTGGGCAGCGCTTGTGCCGACGGTGAGTTATTTCAGGCGATACTCAATAACGACCCCGAAACCACGCTGGAGGAAATCGCCCAGTTCTACGATTATCTGGAAGTACAGCCAGCAGAGCAAAACAGCCTGCTGATTCGGCGTGGCTTGGTCGGCAGCCTGGATGAACTGCATGTCATCAACAACCGCATCATTGCCCTGGGAGAAAAGCTCGGCATTCCGGTGGTCGCCACCGGTGATGCCCATTACCTGGATCCTGAGGATAGGATGTTCCGGGTGATTCTCAAGCACAGCCAGCACGATGACCTGGCGGATGAGCATCCCACAAAGCACCTGCGGACCACCGAGGAAATGCTGGATTGCTTTGCCTATTTGGGCGAAGAAAAGGCGCAGGAGATTGTCATTGACAATCCATTGCGTATCCTTGACCAGATAGGTGAAATTTCGCTGTACCCTCAGCACCCCCAGAACCTGACCACCTTTACGCCGGTATGGGAAACGGCGGAAGAGGATATCCGCCGCATGACCATGGAGAAAGCGCATAGCTGGTATGGAGATCAGCTTCCGGCGGTTGTGGAGCGCAGAATTGACAAGGAACTGACGTCCATTATTGGCTATGGTTTTGCGACGCTTTATAGAATTGCCAATAAACTGGTTGCCAAATCGCTCAGTGATGGATATGTGGTCGGCAGCCGTGGGTCGGTTGGCTCCTCACTGGTGGCCACGCTGTGCGGCATCACAGAAGTGAACCCCTTGCCGCCCCACTACCGGTGCGCATCGTGCCGTCAGTCATACTTTGATGTACCAGATGGCTACACTGTGGGTGTTGACCTTCCGGACAAACCCTGCCCTGCCTGCGGTAAACCCATGGTGAAGGATGGCTTTGATATCCCATTTGAGGTCTTCCTGGGCTTTGAGGGAGATAAGGTGCCCGATATTGACCTGAACTTTTCCGGCGCGTACCAAGCCACTGCCCATGCCTATGTGGAAGAGCTGTTTGGTAAAGGTTTCGTCTTCCGTGCGGGCACCATTGGCACTTTGCAGGAAAAGACCGCCTTTGGGCTTGTCATGCGCTATATGGAGGACAAGGGGCTGCCCATGTCTGACGCGGAAAAGCAGCGCCTCGCCATGGGGTGCGTTGGTGTAAAGCGGACAACAGGACAGCATCCGGGCGGCATCGTGGTACTGCCCAAAGAATATGACATTACGCAGTTTACCGCGGTGCAGCACCCGGCCGATGACCAGAACACCGACACCATCACCACGCACTACGACTTTGCGTCCATGCACGATATCCTGGTCAAACTGGATATACTGGGGCATGATGACCCCACAATGATTCATATGCTGGAGCGCTTGACGGGGGTGCACTATACGGATGTACCGCTTGGTGAACCGCAAACCATGTCGCTGTTCACCTCCCCGGATGCGCTGGGTGTAACAGCTGAAGCTATCGGCTGTCCGACGGGTACGCTGGGCATTCCGGAGTTTGGCACCACTTTTGTCCGCCAGATGCTGGTTGAGACGCAGCCAACCACCATGGAGGAACTGATTCGCATTTCTGGCCTTTCCCATGGCACCAATGTATGGTTGGGTAATGCCAGGGAGTTGATTATGTCTGATACGGCAACATTGAAAAACTGCATTTGCACGCGTGATGACATCATGAACTCGCTGATCGCACGAGGTGTCGCCGATAGAATGGCCTTTGATGCCATGGAGCGTGTGCGCAAAGGCAGAGGCCTGGTGCCAGAAATGGAAAGCGCAATGCAGGAGCATGGCGTGGAGGAATGGTTCATTGACAGCTGCAACAAAATCGCTTACATGTTCCCCAAGAGTCATGCTGTGGCATACGTGACGATGGCGCTTAGGGTAGCGTGGTTTAAGGTGCACCACCCGCTGGCGTATTACGCGGCGTATTTCTCCATTCGCTCTGCTGGGTTTGATGCCAATACCATGCTGAAGCCTGCTGAGTACATTCGCGTGATGCTGGATGAACTGAACGCAGTAGAGCAAAAAGATCTCAGCGGCACGCAGAAGGACGAAATTGTTGCGCTTGAGTTGGTGCTGGAGATGTCGGCGCGGGGTTACAAGTTTTTGCCGCCAGATCTGTACAAGAGCGATGCGGCAGAGTTTCTCATTGAGGAAGGCGCGCTGCGGGTACCTTTTGCCGCGCTCAACGGCTTTGGCTTGACGGCAGCGCAGAGCATCCTGGAGGCCAGGGGCGAGCCGTTTGTATCCATTGAAGATATGAAGCGCCGCACGAAGGTCAGTTCCAGCGGCATCGAGCTGCTGCGGGAGGCTGGCGCCCTGCAAGGGCTATCCGATACCAACCAGGTAGACTTCTTTAGTTTTCTATAGACGAACCAAAACAGTAAAGGCGGAAGTTGGCAAAAGTTTGCTTGTGTTGTCAACGGCCGTATGCTATACTTCCTTTGTACTATTTGGATGAAGGAAGGGTTTAGCGAAGAGTGGGAGTTGCGTTGGGGGAGAGATGCCGTTTTGGCGTACGCTCCTTTCCAAAGGCGCAGCTGATGCCCACTTTTTATTTTGCAAGACGATGAGTAAACGCAAGCGTGGTTTGGATGTTCGGGCTGTGTCAGAGCAGCTGGCGGAATCCATGGGCTATGAACTGGTGGACGCTGCCTTCGAAAAGGAAGGCCCCGGCATGTATCTTCGGTTTTACATTGACAAAGCCGAAGGCATTACACTGGACGACTGTGAGGCATTTCACCGCAAGGTACAACCGTTGGTGGAAGATGCCGACTATGACTTCCTGGAAGTTTGTTCACCCGGCATTGACCGGCCCATCAAGACGGCCAAGGACGCCCAGAAGGCACTTGGCCAACAAGTGGAGATTAAGCTGTACAAGCCGCTGAACGGCCGAAAAGAACTATCCGGCACGTTGGTAAGCTTTGACAGTGAACACTATGCGCTGGATCTGGGGCAAGAGCGGGTGGAGGTACCCATTAAGGCCATCGCAGTTGCCAAGCGCACAATAAACGTAGAAGAAGTACTGGAAGCACAAGAGGAAAACACGGAGGATAACGCACATGAGCAACCAGAAGCATGATTTGATGGATGCCATCTCCATGCTGGCGCGGGAGAAAGATATCAATGAGGCCATTCTCATTGACACCATTGAGGAAGCCTTAAAAGTCGCCTACCGCAGAAACAACAAGCAAAGCGGTTCCGCGCTGAATCTGGCCGTGCACCTTACTCGCAAGGAAGGCGCAAAGGTGTATGCGCGTAAGGTCGTTGTGGAAGAGGTGGAAGAGCCGGAAATCCAGATTACCATGGATGAGGCCGTGCGGATTCGCCCGGACATCCAGTTGGGTGACATCGTGGAAATCGACGTAACCCCTTCTGACTTTGGACGCGTCGCTGCTCAAACAGCCAAGCAAATGCTGGTGCAGCGCATTCGGGAAGCCGAGCGCGGCAAGATATACGACGAGTACATCGAAAAGGAAAACGAAATCCTCACCGCCATTGTACAGCGCGTCGAGCCCAAGGCCGTCTATGTGGAACTGGGCCGCACGGAAGGCGTGCTCGAATCTTCTGAGTTTATGCCGGGCGAGGAATACCGGGATGATGATCACATCAAAGTATACGTGCTGAAGGTACACCGCTCGGGGCCGGAGTTTAGCCGCAATCCCCAAGTGTATGTCAGCCGCATTCATCCGGGGCTGGTCAAGCGCCTGTTTGAAATGGAAGTGCCGGAAATCGCTACCGGTGTGGTGCAGATTCGCTCAATCGCCCGCGAAGCAGGCAGCCGAACCAAGATTGCGGTGCACTCTGTAGAGCCCATGATCGATCCGGTCGGCGCGTGTGTTGGCCCCCGCGGAACGCGTGTTGAGAGTGTCGTAAAGGAACTCAAGAACGAGAAAATTGACATCATCAAGTGGTCCGCAGATCCTGCGGAGTTTGTGGCAAACGCCCTAAACCCCGCGCACGTGGTCAGCGTGTTTATTTCGGAAAGCGAGAAGATTTGCCGCGTCGTCGTGCCGGATACACAGCTTTCCCTGGCGATTGGCAAAGAAGGGCAGAACGCCCGCCTGGCCGCCAAATTGACCGGCTGGAAGATTGACATCAAGTCTGAGACCCAGGTTGCTGAGCTGATGCGGGAGCAGGGCATTTCGCCGGATGATATCCCGCAGGAACAAGCGCCAGGATATGATGACTTTGCCGAGTACCCCGACGAGTACCCCACCGGTGGTGGCTACGCGGAATAACCGATGGCAAAGAAAGTACCCCTGCGCATGTGCGTTGGCTGCCGGGAAATGAGGCCCAAGAAAGAGTTGCTTCGGGTTGTGCGCACACCAGAAGGTGCGGCCTCCCTGGATACCACGGGCAAGAAGTCGGGACGAGGCGCCTATGTGTGCAAGGACAAGCAATGCATGGCACGGGCGCTGAAACAGCGGCAGTTGGAGCGGGCACTGGAAGTTCAATTGGATGAATCGGTTCGCACCGCACTGCTCCAGGAAGTCGAGAGCCTGGGTGGAGAAAGCGTTGGTGGATAAACAGGCGCTAAGGGGGCTGCTGGGGCTGGCTATGCGTGCGGGTCAATTGGTTCTGGGGACTGGCCGCGTTGTGGACTTGCTTCGAGCAGGGGAAGACTTGGCAGTGCTAGTGGATGAACAAGCGGCGCAAAATACCCAGAAGCGCTTAACAGACACATGCACCAGCTACAACAGGCCGCTGTATAGGATGCCGGCAGCGCTGCTGGAAAGCGCATTGGGCAGGTCAGGGGTCATGGTAGCCGCCCTCAAGCCAGGGGGCATACGGGAGAAGATACTCACAGCTTGCTGTGTTGACAATAACTGAGCGTCGCAGGACGCAATGAGTCGGAGGACAAAGGGTTCATGACAAAGGTTAGGCTGAAGGAAGTCTCAAAGGAACTGAATCAAAAGGCAGGGATTATTCTTGCTGAAACGGAACGCCTGAAGCGCAATGCAGATATTATGCTGCAAATGCTACGCCAGCAGGAAAGCCAACTACTGCGCCAGGAGGAAGAAGAGCGGCAGCGCGTTCGCTATGAACAGCAGCAGCAACTTATGCAGCAGCAGGTGAAGGCTTGGACCATGCCGGACGATGATGAGCCGCAGGAGACGCCCGCCTCGGCAGTGCCGGAGGAGGCGCCTGTAGCGGCATCAGAACCTGAAGTGACACCTGCGCCTGCTGCGGCAGCGGTCAGCGCGCCGGCTGAGGTCACCGCTTCGGCACCGGTTGAGAAGACACCGGAACCTGTCGCGGAAACCAAATCCACTGAACCCGCACAGCCAGCGCCTGTTGAGGCGGCGGCACCCGTCGCACCCCCAGCGGAAGCAAAAGCGCCCGCTGCTCCTGCTGCGCCCGCCGCACAGATGACACCGCCAGCGCGGCCCGTTCGTCAGGCGCGGCCTGCGGGACAGCAGCAATACGGCCGTCCTGCCCCTGGGGCGCAGCAATACGGCCGTCCGGCGCCTGGCGCGCAGCAGTATGGCCGCCCGGCACCTGGGGCGCAGCAATATGGGCGTCCGGCACCCGGCGCGCAACAGTATGGCCGCCCGGCACCCGGAGCACAGCAGTATGGGCGTCCGGCACCCGGTGCCCAGCAGTATGGCCGTCCCGCGCCTGGTGCACAGCAGTTTGGGCGCCCGGCGGCACCTGCAGGCAGATCTCCTGGTGGACGCACCCCTGCGCCAAGAGCGCCGCGTCCTGAGGACGTTTTCCCAGTTGAAAAGGAAAGGGTCAGCAACTATGACCCCAACAAGCGCAACTATAACCGCCAGCATGACCCCGAGCACGTCAGCCGCAACCGCAGGCAGCAGGTGCGCAAAAACCACACAGATGACGAAATGGTACGGGGCGGCAAGCGCAGCAGAACGCGCAAACCCAGCGCGCAGCAGATGATGGCGCCCATCAAAATTGAAAAGGCGTACATGACGGCTGAAACCATCACGGTGAAGGATCTCACTGAACGTATCGGCCGGCCGGCAGGCGAAATCCTCAAAAAGCTGCTGCTGCTTGGCAACCTGGCGACTATCAACAGTGAACTTGACTTTGACACCGCATCCCTGGTGTGCGAAGAGTTCGGTGTTGAGTTGGAGATGAAGCTGGACAAGACCGCGGAAGATACCCTGATAGAAATTGCTCAGGATGAGGTAGAGGAAAATCTGCAGCCGCGGCCCCCGGTTATTACCATTATGGGCCACGTTGACCATGGTAAGACCAGCCTGCTTGACTACATTCGCAGTGCGCATGTCACCAAGACAGAGGCTGGCGGCATTACCCAGCACATTGGTGCGTACTCCGTTAACGTTCGCGACCAGCGCATTACCTTCCTTGATACCCCCGGTCACGAGGCGTTTACCGCCATGCGTGCCCGCGGCGCGCAAGCTACGGACATTGCCATACTGGTGGTCGCCGCTGATGACGGTGTCATGCCGCAGACGGTTGAGGCCATTAACCACGCCAAGGCAGCCGAAGTACCGGTGATTGTAGCCATCAACAAAATGGACAAGCCCACCGCCAATCCGGACCGCATCATGCAGGACTTGACCGGCTATGGCCTGGTCGCGGAAGAGTGGGGCGGAGATACCATCATGGTGCCTGTCAGCGCCCATACCGGCCAAGGTGTAGACCAACTGCTGGACATGATTCTGCTGCAGGCTGAGGTGATGCAGTTACAGGCCAACCCGGACCGCAAGGCGCGCGGCGTCATCATCGAAGCGAAGCTTGATAAGAGCCGCGGCCCGCTGGCGACGGTACTGCTGCAGGCTGGTACGCTGAATGTGGGAGACAGCATCGTTGCGGGCATGGCCTCCGGCCGTGTGCGCGCGCTGCTCAACGACCTGGGTGAGCGTGTTGACAGCGCCGGTCCCAGCATGCCTGTGGAGATTTCCGGTTTTACAGACGTACCCTCTGCCGGCGATGAAATGATCGCCGTTGAAGACGAGCGCCTGACCCGCCAGGTGGCGCAGGAGCGCAAGGACAGGGACCGCGAACAGCGCGTTGCCGCTGCTACCAAGGTAACGCTGGACAACCTGTTTGAAAACATTGCCGAAGGCAAAGTAGAGACGCTGAACATCATTGTGAAGGCTGACGTACAGGGTTCGGTTGAGGCAGTGCGTCAGGCGATGGAGAAACTCTCCACAGACCAGGTAAAAGTTCGCATCCTGCACGCGGGCGTTGGTGCGGTCACCAATGATGACGTAAATCTGGCTTCCGCCTTTGGTGCCATCATCATTGGCTTCAACATCCGGCCCAACGCCAATGCGCGTGACGCGGCTGAAAAGGAAGGCGTGGATATTCGCCTGTACCGCGTCATCTACCAGGCCATTGAAGACATCGAGAAGGCCATGAAGGGCATGTTGGAGCCTGTGTTCAAGGAAGTCCTCCTGGGACATGCGGAGGTTCGCAATGTGTTCAAGGTAACGGGCTCCGGCACCATCGCCGGCTGCTATGTAACTGACGGCAAGATGCAGCGTAACGCTTCTGTGCGTCTACTGCGCGATAACGTGGTGGTGTTTGAAGGCAAATTGTCTTCACTGCGCCGCTTCAAGGATGACGTACGTGAAGTAGCCAGTGGCTATGAGTGCGGTATCAGCCTGGAAGGCTACAATGACATCAAGGAAAAGGACGTCATTGAATGCTTTAGCATGGAAGAGGTAGAAGACCGTGGCTAAATTTCGTAACGATAGAATCTCAGAACTCATGCGGCATGAGATTGACAACATCATCCGCACAGATGTAGATGACCCGCGCATTACGGGCACCTACTCCGTGACGCGGGTGGATGTGGCGGGCGACTTGCGCTACGCCAAGGTGTACATCAGCGTGCTGGAGCCGGAGCTATCAAAGCCGCTGCTGCAGGCGTTGAAGGGTGCGGCAGGGTTTATCCGCAAATTGCTGGGAGAAAGGATTTCCATCCGCTATACTCCGGAGCTGCAGTTTGTCGATGACCCCAACATTGCCTATGGCATCCATATCGCCAATGTGCTGAAGGATGTAGCATCCCAGGGTAAAGATGCGCCAGATAATGACGGGGAATGAACGGTTGAAGCGGACGTTGGACGTTCTACGCCGCGGGCGGAATGTGCTGGTATGCGCGCATCGAGCCCCGGATGGTGACACGCTTGGCTCTGCATTGGCCTTGGCATCATTGCTTAGGCGGATGGGTGCACAGACCACATTGGTTTGCCATGACTCGGTTCCGCCTACCTTGGATTGCCTTCCGGGACGCGAACAGTTTGTTTTGCCATCAGAAGTAACCGCTACAGACTTTGATCTGGCTGTCGCGGTTGACAGCTCTGACCTGGAGCGTTTGGGTGATGCAGGCGAACTTTTCTTGAATGCACCGCTCAACCTGCAAATTGATCATCACCCAACCAATGTTCGGTTCGGGCAGCATAACCTGGTCATTGATGATGTCCCTGCAACCGCATGCATCATGTACAGGCTGTTTGAAGAAGCGGATGTTGCCTTTAGCCAGGATGAAGCAATCTGCTTGTACGCCGGCATCAGCACGGATACGGGCAGTTTTTGCTTTGGCACTTTAACCGCTGAAACCTTCGAGCAGATGGCCGGATTGATGCGGGCAGAGCTACCCATTGCGCAAAGCGCCAGGCAGCTCCATTTGACCAAGCAGAAGTCTGATGTACTATTGCTGGGACGTTCGCTTTCTTCGCTTCGCTTCTATGCGGATGATCGTGTCACCGGCATGACCCTCCGTAAAGAGGACTTTGAAGCGGCTTCACCTGGTCGGGACAGTGCTGATGGCATTGTGAACTATGGCCTCTACATCCCCGGTGTGCGCATGTGCTATCTGGCCAGCGAAACAGCAGAGGGCATCAAGGTTAGCCTGCGTGCCTTACCGCCTTATGATGTTAGTGCCATTGCGGCATCGTTTGGTGGCGGAGGACATGTGCTGGCTGCAGGATGCACCATTCAGGCGTCGCTTGAACAGGCCGAGCACATGGTGCGTTCCGCTTTGGTTGAAGCATTGTCATGATGAACGGCATCATAAACCTGATGAAACCGCCGTGCATGTCATCCGCACAGGCGGTTGCTTTTATCAAGCGGTTAACCAAACTGAAGGTTGGCCATGCCGGTACGCTGGACCCGGAGGCCGCAGGAGTCTTGCCCATCATGATTGGCAAGGCCACTAGGCTTTTTGACTTTTTGACAGAGCGCGAAAAAATCTATGTAGCGGAAGTTGCCTTTGGCACATCCACGGATACCCAGGACGCCTCCGGGCGCGTGGTTGCGTCGTCAGAGAAGGTACCCACTGCACAGCAAGTGGTTGAAGCCCTTGAGGGGTTTCATGGCACTGTGCAGCAGGTGCCGCCCAGTTTTTCTGCCATTAAGCGCGACGGCAAGGCCTTGTATGAACTGGCAAGGCAGGGGGAACTAGTAGAGCTGGACGCCCGGCCAGTTGATATTTACCATATTGAACACCTAAGGCAAACCAGCCTCAACAACCACCTCATTCGCGTTTGGTGCGGGAAGGGGACCTATATTCGCACCCTTTGCCACGATTTGGGCACGGCTTTGGGCATCCCGGCGCATATGCGCATGCTGATTCGTGAACAGAGCGGCCGTTTTCACATCCATCAGTCCATCACACTGGAAGCGTTTCAGGAGGCTCTGGCAGAAGGCAGGCTTAGCGGAGAGTGGCTGGTGTCCCCTGAAACCGCTGTGGATCATCTGCCGCGTGTGCATGTTACACCGGACTTGCTTCAGCGGTGCATGCACGGCGTAGCATTATCCCAAGGTCAGTGGCAGGAGAAGACCCCACTGGAAGAGGGAGCACATGCTCGGCTATACTGCGGCGATACTTTGGTTGGCATATACGTACTGGAAGGGGAAAAACTCAAGGTACGCTTGATGCTGCAGGCCTGATTCCTTGACAGGAACAGCGATTGCCATTACTATATTATGGTATCAAGCATGAGGAAGGCGGGTCCTATGCCTATGACCAGGGACATGAATCAAGTAAGCAAACCCATACGGGATATTGCCTATGAAACGTTGAAGCATGCCATTATCACCGGCGAACTGCCTGCGGGTTCGCGTATTGTGGAGACTGTTTATGCGAACAAACTGCATATCAGCCGCACGCCGCTGCGCGAAGCTTTCCGAAAGCTTGAACTGGATGGCCTGGTATCCTACGAAGTGCGCCGGGGCGTTGTTGTGCGCGCCTTCACCATTGAAGACATTGAAGAGATTTTTACCATCAGAAATGCGCTGATGCTACTGATTACGCCGTCCGTTATGGAAAACTTGACCGATGAGCACATCGAGCAGTTAAGAGCCATTGTATCCCAGATGGATGTGGCGCAGGATGCCGGCGACGCAGAAGCGCTGGCCACACTCAACCGCCAGTTTCACCGCACCATAGAGCACATCTCCGACAAGCGGCGCATCCTGCGCGTCATTGACAGCCAGGAAGAGTACATCATGCGTTTTGCGACGATGTCCATTGCCAGTATTGTCCGCCGCTCCGACGCGCACAAAGAGCACCATCGCATGCTGGAGTTACTGGTGCAGCGAGACCAGGCTGGGTTTGATGAGTTGTCGCAGCATCACCTGGAGGAAAGCAAGCAGGTATGCCTTGAGGTGGTCACCCAGAAACTCAGCGCACTGAAAAGCCGACCCATTACCGCGTAATTAGCCGGCGCCGTAGGTGCGCCGGTTTTTATTATCAAATCAAAATTGAACAGGAGGCTTCCATGACTGACATTCAAATTGCCCAGGCTGCAACGATGCTGCCCATTACCGAAATCGCTGAACGCAACGGCATATCCGAAGAATCTCTGCAGCCTTACGGACGCTACATCGCCAAGGTTGATCCCCACGCGTATAAGGATTTACCGGAGAGAGCAAAACTCATATTGGTCACAGCCATTACCCCTACGCCCGCAGGCGAGGGCAAGACCACAGTCAGCATCAGCCTGGCTGATGGCATGACTTATCTTGGCAAGAAGTCCATGCTCGCCCTTCGCGAGCCCTCGCTGGGTCCGGTGTTTGGCATGAAGGGCGGCGCCACGGGCGGCGGCCGGGTTCAGGTGTTGCCTATGGAGAGCATCAACCTGCATTTCACGGGTGACCTGCACGCGATTACAGCGGCCAACAACCTGCTGGCGGCGATGGTAGATAACCACATTCAGCAAGGGAATCAACTGAACATTGACTCACGGCGCGTGCTTTTCCGCCGCTGCATGGACTTGAATGACCGGCAGCTGCGCCGGGTTGTAAGCGGCCTGGGCGGCATAGGCAACGGCTTGCCGCGTGAAGATGGCTTTGATATTACTGCTGCCAGTGAAGTCATGGCGACGTTCTGCATCGCCAACGACTTGATGGATCTGAAAGAACGGCTTGGCAACATTGTGGTCGCAAGAGACTACAACGATAAGCCCGTTACAGCCGCACAAATCGGCGCGAACGGTGCCATGGCGGCATTGCTGCGGGATGCCGCAATGCCAAACCTTGTTCAAACCATCGACCATACACCTTGCTTGATTCACGGCGGCCCCTTTGCAAATATCGCGCATGGCTGCAACAGCGTTATCGCCACCAAACTTGCCATGAAACTGTCAGACTATGTTGTGACGGAAGCGGGATTTGGCGGCGACTTGGGTGCGGAAAAGTTCCTGGACATCAAGTGCAGGCAGTCTGACATCTGGCCGGATTGTGTGGTGCTGGTTGCCACCATTCGTGCGCTTAAGCATCACGGTGGTGTGGCCAAAGAGGATTTGGGCAAGGAAAACGTGGATGCGCTAAAGGCAGGGATGAGCAACTTGCTCCAGCACGTAAACAATGTGAAAAACGTTTGGAAATTGCCTGTTGTTGTGGCATTGAACCACTTTGTCACCGATACCAAGGCAGAAGTGGACGCGCTGATGCAGGCAATGGCTGATGAGCAGGTGCCGTGCCGGCTGAGTGAAGGCTGGGCAAAGGGCGGCGAAGGTGCCAGTGACCTGGCACAGTGCGTTGTCGATCTATTGGAGGATAAGCAGCGAAACAAGCCAAGTTATACCTACGAAAGCGAAGCGAGCCTAACGGAAAAAATGGAGGCCATTGCCAAGCGCGTATATCACGCGGGGTCGGTGACCTTCGCCGGAAAAACACGTGCCATTCTCCAGCAACTGGAAAAGGATGGCTATGCAAACGCACCTGTTTGTATTGCAAAAACCCAATACTCCTTCAGCGATGATGCCAAGAAGATTGGCGCCCCTGAAGGGTTTGAACTGACCATTCGCGACGCTCGCCTGTCCGCTGGGGCTGGGTTCATCGTAGCCTTTGCTGGCGACATCATTGCAATGCCTGGCCTGCCCAAGGCACCGGCTGCGCTGAAGATTGATGTGGATGCGAAGGGAACAATCAGCGGAATATTCTAAGGAGCCTTTGATGAAGAGATTAACCCTGGTACTTCTTTGCCTGCTGTTAGGTATGACGCCCATCAGCCATGGTGATGAAGAGGTGTCCATCTTTGGGGTACCGCAGGCGACAGATGCGCCTGCGGTCAACCCCGAGGGTGTACCGGAAAGTGAAGAACCTACCCCCAACCCTGCGCTGTATACACAACCGGACGGCAGTGTGCTGATTACGATTAGCGCGGCTGGTGACACAACCTTTGGCGGTGATGTGCGCAACAAACGCGTGTCGCTGTTTGAACAGGAACTGAAGAAGCAGGGGAATGACCGTTCCTTTGTGACCAAGAATGTGCGGGACATCCTTTCTGAGGATGACCTGACCATCGTCAACTTTGAGACCACGCTTACGCAAGCGCCGGTGTACAAACGAAACAATGAGTTTGTGTTTTCCGCGCCGCAGGAATATGTGGACATTCTGACCACCGGCAGCATTGAAGCCGTTGCGTTTGAAAACAACCACATGATGGACCACGGCCAGGAAGGTGTGGACGATACCCGTCAGGCACTCACAGATGCAGGTGTTGTGTGGAGCAGTGAAGATTATCCAGGCCGCATGGAAATCAACGGCGTACGCGTGACCATGCTGGCCTATCAGACGTTTAATGGACACTATCCCCGGCTGTTTGACAAGGTCCCGCAGGACATCGCCCAGGCGCGGCAGGACAGCGACCTGGTCATTGTAAGCTACCACTGGGGTGACGAGCTGGATTACGCGCCAAACAACAACCAGCAAAAGCTGGGACGCTTGAGCATTGATGCCGGCGCAGACCTGGTCCTGGGGCATCACAGCCACCGCATCAACCCCATTGAGTACTATAATGGCAAGTATATCGTCTACTCACTGGCAAACTTCAGCTTCTCCGGCAACAGCCGGCCAAGCGATATGAGTTCGTTTATCTTTCAAGTGCGCTTTGCTGTAAAGGATGGTATTGCCAACGCGACTGCATTCCGCATTGTGCCCATGCGCATATCCTCTAAAACAGACTACAACGACTTTATTCCCACACCCTTTGAGGACCAGCGCCTCATTGACAATGTCATCAATGTGCTAAAATCCAACGGAAAGAACCTGAAGTACGCTGTTGAACACTATCCGGTAGACTGGGAATAATTGCCTATGCGCGCGAAAATACTATTGGTTTCCGGTGAGCCCGCAACACAATCGTTGGCGCTTTCCATACAGGAAGTGCTGACGGAAATTGCGGTCGCCTTTGGTCATTCCTTCGTCATCAAAGAAGAAGTGATCGGCGAGCGTTCACTGACAGCCTATGGCACCGGCTTGACCCAGGAAGTGGTGGAGCAAGCTGCTGATTGCGATATCACTTTGTGCATGAGCGCAGCTGTTCAGGAACATATCAGTTTGGCGAGCGGGCTTAACTGCGTACTAGGCTGCCACAGCATGACGCAGCATCCTTCACTTGGTGGGCATAGCCTGCTAAAATCTGAGGCCATGCCTGTTGGCGTGTTGATGTATCCCATGCGTACAGACAGCCGCGCCATGCTAAGGGCGACCAAAACAGCACTTTCCTTGGCCGCCTCAGGGGAACAAGCCCTGGTTCAAATCCCTTTCTCTGGACAGCTTTCGGATGTTTGGCAAGAGGCCGTTGTGGCTGCCGCTCCCGCCAACGTGAAGGAAATGAGCCTGTCCCAAGCGCTGCAGCGGTTGATACACGCGCCTGAAGGCATGGGCTATGTGTACGCCAATCCATCAGCAAGCGATGCCCTGCTGGCAGCCAGCATCACGCTAAGCGGGCTGCCAACTGCCAGTTTCTATAGTTCCTACTGGTTAGACAAGCCAGAGCTGTATGGTTGTGTGGTGACCAATGCGCTGGATGACGGTATCAGTCCCTTCGGTGTTCTACAAGCCTGTGTGCATATGCTCAAGCACGTGTTGGGGCTTACAAGGGAAGCAGATTGTTTGAACAGCAGCCTGCATAACGTGATGGACGCTGGTTGGCGCACCTTGGACATGACACCGGGAGACTTACCCCGCATAGGTACAAACGCGGTATGTCGGCTTATTTCTGAACAGATTGCCTTGGCTGGACAGCTTATGACGAAGTAGTACACGTCAACACAAAAATCCCCCAGCATTCATGCCGGGGGATTCACTTATGTGGCTTAGCGTGGGTTGGTAGCGCCCTCAGAGCGGGCGTGCGGTTTAAGCCCCTCTGTCATCAGGATGGTTCGATCATTCATCACCCACAGCGCTTCAACACCCTCCCAGTTTTCGAGGAACGTTTCGCCTTCAGACTGTTCCATTAGAAACAAGGTGGTGCTCAGCCAGTCTGCAAGTGCGGAGTCCTCTGTCACCACAGTAACGGAGCGGAAGTAGTTTGGCGGCATCAGCGTAATGGGGGAAATGATGTGGTGGTACCGCTTTCCTTCAAAGGTAAAGAAGCGCTGATAATCGCCGCTGGTAACAATGGAGGTGTCTTTTAAAAACAGCACTTCCATTATGTCGCTGTTGGCATCGCCCATCACAAACCCATCCGGATCTTGAATGGAAACGCCCCATTGCGCCCGGCCGTCCAGCGGAGCCTGTCCAGTACGCACATTGCCGCCGGCGTTGATGATGTATGAGGGCATAGCATCCTGCAGCACTTCTCGTGCAACAACTTCGACAGCATAACCCTTGGCTACGGCACCAACATCAAGCCTGAGGTCCGGGTCTTGAAAGAACACCGTGAGTGCCCCTTCGTCAAGCACAACATCATCAATGTTGGTGTGACTATTTGCACTGTTCAGTGCGTCCATCTCAGGGGGCGCAGCACCCTCAGGGTTAAACTCAGCGGCCTCCCTGCTGTCATGCCACAACTCCAACACCGAGCCAAAGGCGATATTCACCAGACCATCGGTGCTGCTGTACATTTCCTTGGAGAACTTGATGAGGTCAAACAAGTCCTGCTCAACCTTTACCGGCGCTTGGGCAGCCTGTTTGTTCAGGGTGCGTATGTTGGTAACGCCAGGGTAGTCGTTGTATTTATCATATAGCTGATTGAGTTCATCAAAGCGGGGCTTTGCTTTCTCGGTGATTTGTTCAAACGCATCCGCGTTTGGCGCGAAACCAATGATGGTGATGACCGTATCAAAGGCGCCAAAGAAGGATGTTGAAAAGCGCTGCATTTCCTGGCCCTGCCCGGTAAAGGGGATGAGCAGAAGGAGAATGCACAGCATAGCCAGCGAACGTTTACATCTCATAAACATCTTAGTTGTCCACATACCCCAGGTTTCGCAAATCAAGCGGATTGTCTCGCCAGCCTTCGCGCACTTTGACCCAAAGCTGCAGGTTGACCTGGGTGCCAAGAAGCAGTTCAATGCTGGCGCGCGCCTGAGAGCCGATTTTTTGCAGCATAGAACCCTTTGAACCAATGATGATGCGCTTGTGGCCTTCCCGCTCGCAATACACGTTGGCGTGTATCTCTGTTAGTTTGTCGCTTTTCTCTTCCATGGAGAGAATCTCAACCCCAATACCGTGGGGCACTTCTTCCTTCAGGTTCATCAGCGCTTTTTCGCGGATGATTTCCGCCACCATTTGGCGCTCATTCTGGTCGGTCCACATGTCCTCGGGGAAATACTTGGGCCCTTCAGGCAGCGCCTTCTCAATGGCCTGCATTAACGTATCCAGGCCTTCGCCGGTTTTTGCGCTGAGGGGCAGCAGCATATCAAACCCACACTGCGAAAACTGGTCGATGATGGGAAGCAGCTCTGGCGGCCGCACCAAGTCTGCCTTGTTAATCAGCAAGTAGCGGGGAACTTTCAGCGCTGCATAGGACTCCGCAATAGATACATCCGAAGGCTGTACCTTGGTTGCGTCCACCATGAAGCAAAGGATATCAACCCCCTGAATGGCTTCACGCGCGGTTTTGTCCATGTATTCGGCTAGTTTGGTGCGCGGTTTGTGCAGGCCCGGCGTATCAACAAACACGATTTGCGCGTTTGGTTGATGCAGCACACCCAGCAGGCGGTTGCGCGTGGTCTGCGGGCGGGGGGACACAATGGACACCTTCTCGCCCACCAAGCGGTTTAATAGCGTGGATTTGCCCACATTGGGGCGACCCACCAAGGTTACGAATCCGGAACGGAATGGCTCTGCCATGTTACTGCCCTTTCTTTATGGCGTCAGTTGCCCCGCTGGCGGGGGAGAAACTATGGGGGAGGAGGTCCTGTAAAGTGGTTTTCTCAACGTGCGTGTCATCCCAGGTAACAAAAATGGGAATATCGGCGCAGAATTCGCTGAGCACCTGCCGGCACGCACCGCAGGGCCAGGGGGAAAACCCATTTGCAGCGATGGCAATGGCCTTGAACTGAGTGCATCCCTCACTGACCGCCTTAAAGACCGCCGTGCGTTCGCCGCAATTGGTTAACCCAAAGGATGCGTTTTCTACATTGCAGCCGGTGTAGATTTTGCCGTCTACGCCCAGCAAGGCTGCCCCTACCCGATAGTTAGAGTACGGGACATAGGCTTGCTTCAGGGCTTGTCTGGCGGCGTCCAATAACCGTTTTTCATCAGCCTTCAGCAGAATGGCTTCCTCCTGTTCACGCATGACTTTTTTCTCCTGTTCGTTCTGATGGTCATAGCCACACAAGTGCATCAGGCCGTGTGCCAGCAAGTAACCAAGTTCACGTTGAAAACTATGGCCGTAAGCCAGGGCCTGCGCTTCCGCATGGGGCACCGAAATAAAGATCTCCCCCAGAAAGCAGCCGCCAAGTTCTGTGTCCCATTCCTGCTGAAGCCTTTGAGGAACTTGCCCTGCAGTGCCCCCAACAGGATATTCAACGGTGGGAAAACTCAGCACATCAGTGGATGCATCTACTTGTCGCTGCTGCAGGTTGACTTTGTGTATCTTTGCGTCATCGCACAACTCCAACGCGGCGTAGCAGGGGATCGAAATGCCCTCTACCTGTGACGCGGCGCTCGCGATGATGTTTAGAAGATTCAGGTCGACCGTGATACCGTCCTGTTGGTTAATCAGCAGTTTCATGTTTGCTTTGATCTTCCAGCAGACGAGCGGTGTTTGTTCTTAGCGAACTGCGAATCTTCGAGAAACTCAGCCGCGCCGGTTCCGCGGGGGGATACTCAATGCGTTCATGAAAAATACCATACACCACATTTGCGCAAGTAGCCTGAATAGCGTTCAGGTCTCTCAGCGTCAGGGGCGAGTTAACCAGCTGCCCATCATCCAACTTGCCCCGAATCAGTTTCCAGATAAAGGCGGAAATCTCCTCGCGGCTGGTGGTACTCAGAGAACGCACCGCCGCTTCAATGGTGTCGCAAAGCATGACAATGGCAGCTTCTGCGGTTTGCGGCGGGTCACCCTCATAGCGAAAACTGTCTTCATCCACCGGGTCACCGCCTTCTTTGAGGGCTTTGCTGTAGAAATACTGCACCCGGGAATTGCCATGGTGCTGTTCAACAATCTGCCGTACCTCAAGGGGAAGGCGATACTGTTTGGCCAGCGCCAAGCCATCGCGCACATGGGAGGTGATGATGGCGGCTGAAATGTTGGGGTTTGTTGTATCGTGGATATTACTGGTACCAATCTGGTTTTCCTTGAAGTACAGGGGCCTTTTCAACTTGCCTATGTCGTGATAGTACCCGCCTACGCGCGCAAGGAGCGGATTGGCGCCCACCGCCTCCGCTGCCGTTTCCGCCATGTTTGCGATGAGGATACTGTGGTGATAGGTGCCCGGTGCCTCCAACAACAGCCTGCGGAGCAGAGGGTGGTTGGGGTTGGATAGCTCCATCAGCCGGTTATTGGTGGGCAGGTTAAAAAGAGACTCCAGCACCGGCTGTATCGCCAGACACAACACGGTGGAAATCAGCGTACCGCCAGCGGCATAGGCGGCCTTGATAAGCGTGGATTGCGTGTTGCTGTCGAAAATCAGACCAATGGTCAGCACGACCAGAAAGCTGGTAATCATGGCGGCCAAACCAGCGCCAAGTACCAGAGAACGGGGCGCTCGTTTCCCAAGAATGATGGCAGCCACAATGCCTGCCAACAAAAAAGCGACGGTCACCAGAATGATGTCCAAGGTGCTGGCACCCGTGCTTGTGCCCAATATGAAACCAGACAGCAGCGTTACCGCGCCGTGGATAATGATGCCCGGCATGAAGCCCAGCAGCATGGTTAACAGCATGGCTGCAAGGACCACAGGGGCAAGGAATATCATCAACAAGGCTTTGGCCAGGAAGGCAAGGAGCAGCACAGCCAGAATAACGGTGTATATGACCAGCAGCCTGCGTCGATTGACCACCAACTGCGGTTCAGCAGCCTGTAGCAGCAGAAACATGGCTAAGAGTACAATCAGCGCTACGGAGGCAGAGCCAATCAAAATTCGATAATCCGCACGGTTTTGGTTGAGAAGACCCAGGTCGCTGAGGACCTCAATCTGGTTTTGCCGCAGCCGTCCTTCACCGCGGACAACAATATTTTGCCCTTGCTTGAAAATAACAGGCTCTACCGCGTCCATAGCCGTTTGGCGGGCCGCATCGGTGCGCTCGATGTCGACAATCATGTTGGGGGCAACCACCGCTTGTAGAGTGGGCAGCACCACATTCTGTAACAGGCTGACGCTGGTTTTGTACCCAACGACCTGCATGATGCTATCGATGGCGATGTTCTCCTGTCCTTCGGTGACATTGCCTTGCATGGTGTTTCGGAGCGCCGTACGCAGCGCCGCAATGAGCTCATCATACGCTTCATTTGTGCTGTTCATGAGCGTAGTCAGCTGATAATCGCGCAGTTCTACGAGGTTGACGATTTCGGTTGCATACTCAATCTCCTGCGGCGTGTACCGACGAGTTGTTGAGTAGTCAGGTAAAGACTGCGCATATTGACGTACTGCCGCGTACTGCAGCAATACGTTTTCCAGGTCCAGCATGACCTGGTCAGTGTTGCCTTCGGCAAACATATAGATGGGCGTGACAAATGCGGCTGCGGACTGTCTATTTTGTTCCGTGGTGACGGTATCCACCACGTCTCTGGTAGCCGAAATGGTGGCATTGGGCACCATGCCCGTGTACAGGTTGTACCGGGTAGGGGACACGGCCAGCACCACCAGGATGGTGCTGAGCAATGTGCCAAGTGCGACTATCGCCAGGCGCTGAAAATGCAGGCTGCGAATATAGGCTTGCGCCTTGTTGAGCGTGGTTTTTACGCCTTGGTTATCCTTGATCATGACGCTGCTCCGCCAGTTTGTCATAGGCCTGTACGATGCGCTGCACCAGGTCATTGCGCACAACATCCAGCGCGCTTAACTCAACAATGCTGATGCCTTCCACGTCGCTTAACACCTGTGTGGCCTGGCGCAAGCCGCTTTGCCGGTTGCTGGGCAAGTCAATCTGCGTCAGGTCGCCAGTTACGACCACCTTGGCATTCTTGCCCATGCGGGTTAAAAACATCTTCATTTGCTCGTTGGTGGTGTTCTGCGCTTCATCCAGGATAATGAAGGCATCGTTTAATGTACGTCCGCGCATGAAGGCAAGCGGCGCGATCTCGATGATGCCCTTTTCAATCAAACTCAGGTATGTATCCTGCCCCAGCAGGTCAAACAACGCATCATACAGCGGGCGCAGATAGGGGTCCACCTTCTGTGCCATATCACCGGGCAGGAAGCCCAGTTTCTCACCGGCTTCCACTGCGGGGCGGGTTAGAATGATGCGCTCAACTTCTTTGTTTCGAAGTGCCACGACTGCCATGGCAATGGCCAGGAAGGTTTTGCCCGTGCCTGCAGGGCCAAAGGCAATGGTGAGGGGGTTTGTGCGTATGCTATCGACATACGCGCTCTGCCCCAAGGTTTTGCAGCGAATGCGCTGTCCTTTGTGTGTAAATGCAACGACGTCTTGAAGCATCTTGTCTGCCTGGTCGGCCATGCCCTTGCGCGTCAGTACACAGACATAGCGCACCATGCCTGCGTCGATGGCCTGGCCGTTGTACAGCATACGGCATAGCGCATCTATCGCCTGTCTGGCAAGCGCGCTTTCTTCCGGGTCACCCTGTACATGAAAGCCGTTATCTCTCAGGACAATGCTGACAGAGAAAAACTGCTCAATAATGCGAACAAGCTGGTCGTTCATTCCGAACAACGCCTGATAAACATCCAAATTAGAAACCGAAACTGACAATACGTTACTTCTCTCCTTTGTTGCTGTTATACAGCATACTTATATTTTACTATATCATGCCAAATCGGGCAATGATTTTGACCATGTGTAGAGGCTGTGATACAATTACGTCATCAAACAAAGGTGGTACGTAGCAGCATGCCGCAGGTATCCATCATCATCCCGGTCTACAATGCGCAGCGAAATCTGCCGCGCTGTTTAGATAGTCTGTTGGCGCAGGACTTCCAGGATTGGGAAGCCATACTGGTCAACGACGGCAGTAAAGACAGCAGCGGTGACATCATTGATCAATACTGTGAAAAGGACAAACGGTTTCGGGCCATTCACCAGAAAAACGGCGGTTCGGGCGCCGCGCGAAACGCGGGGCTGAAAATGGCCGCGGGGGAGTTTCTGCAGTTTATTGATGCCGATGACATGATTCCTGAAAACAGCACGGCATCGATGCTGAAAGGCATGGAAGATCACGATCTAACAATATCCCACTTTGTCATTGTAGATGGCGAGCGCCGCTACAGCCGGGGGCTGATTAAGCAGCCGCTATCTGCCGATAGACGCCAATTCCTGCATTTGCTGGTGCAGTGGCCCGGCAGCTACTACTACAGCGCCCTGTGGAACAAACTGTACAGGCGAAACATTGTAGAGGAGTTGGGTCTGCGTTTTCAAGAAGACATCATATGGGGCGAAGACTGCCTGTTTAACATGAACTACTACAGGGCAGTGGGCAAGGTGTTATATAAGCCTGTTGAGGTCTACCATTATGACCGCAGGGTGTCAGGCCTCTCCTGGGGCTCTGTTTTTAAACTGCACAAGGGCATTCGCATCAAAGCCATGATTTACCGAGCGCTGAAACGGCTGTATGTGGAAGCAAATCTATACTATCACTATTGGCTGCGCGTGCAGATGTACATCTTCAACGTTACACTGATGCACTGATTAACCAACCCGATAAATGCCGCACTTTAGATAGTGGGTCTCAATGGCCGCGGGCAGGATGGGGTGATCCCGTCCTTGCGCGCGGAACTCTGCCTGCATCAGGGTTACGCCGGCGTCATTCGCTGCCTGCAAAACGATATCTCGAAACATCGTCTGAACGATGTGCTGTGAACACGAGCAGGAAATCAGCCAGCCGCCGGGGCGCAGCAGTTTCATCGCACGCAGGTTTATTTCTTTATAGCCCCGGATGGCGGCGGGAATGCTGGCCTTGTTCTTCGCGAAGGCAGGGGGATCAAGGATGATGACATCCCATTGTTTGCCGTCCTTTTCCTGTTCACGCAGGTAGTCAAATACATTGGCGGTGACGAAGCGGATATTCTCAAAGCCGTTTAGCTTTGCGTTCTCTTGGGCGCAATCATTTGCGTATTGGGAGATGTCAACCGCTTCCACCTCCAAAGCGCCGTAGGCGGCGGCGTGCAGGGCAAAACTGCCCGTGTGGCTGAAACAGTCCATGACCCAGGCGCCTTGAACATAGGGTGCTATTGCCGCACGGTTTTCCTTCTGGTCCAGAAAGTATCCCGTTTTCTGCCCGTGCTGCACGTCCACGTTAAACAGGATGCCGTTTTCACGCATCTGCACGCGTTCCCGCACACTGCCGCGCAGCAGCACACTTTCCTCAGCCATCCCCTCCAAACGCCGCACAGACACGTCATTTCTTGCCCAAATGCCGGCAGGGTGGAGTTCGTGCTCCAAGGCGTCCAGAATATCCGGCAACCATCGTTCCATGCCCAAAGACAAGCATTGCAGAGAGAGGACGTCTGCGAAGCTATCCACCACAAGACCCGGCAGACCATCGGCTTCCGCGTGAATGATGCGACAGCTGCCCAAGTCGGCAAACAAACGTCGGTACGCCACCGCTTGCCGTACGCGCTCAGCGAAAAATGAGGCATCCACGGCCTCTTCTTTTCTGGTAAGCACGCGCAGAGTAATCTGGCTGATGGGGTTGTACAAAGCCTTGCACAGAAATTGGCCGCGTGCGCTAAGTACATTGACGACATCGCCCGGTTTGCATGCATCGTCTGCCTTTGCGATGTCGCTTCTAAATACCCAGGGGTGCCCCTGCAGCACACGGGCTTCTTTTGTTCTATGTAGTATTACGCTGTTCATCGAGCATATCTCCTGTTGGTATGGGTTGATTCGTTGCGGCCGCGAATCGAAAGGGGTATAATGCGGCGGCTACAGTAGGAGGACAAGCATGGTCATCACAGAGCTGTTGGTTTTGTCGGTTGGTTTATCCATGGACGCGTGCGCGGTGGCTATTTGCCGGGGCGCTTGCATGCGCCAGCGTGATTTGCGCCAGAGCGCGGCCATCGCGCTTTCGTTTGGCTTCTTTCAAGGGATGATGCCTCTGCTTGGCTGGTTGCTTGGCTCACAGTTTGCGCACCACATCAAACGGTTTGACCATTGGATTGCCTTTGCATTGTTGGCGTTCATTGGGGCGAAAATGATATGGGACGCCATCCATGACCAGGAGGAACTTGTCTGCACACCGCTTGATGTAAAAGAGTTGCTGCTGCTATCCATCGCCACCAGCATTGATGCGTTGGCGGCAGGGGTGGCGCTGGCCATGCTGGACGTTGACATCCTCTCATCTGTCAGCATCATCGCCATTGTAACAGCCGTGCTGGCATTCGGCGCCGTGGCGCTGGGGGTACGCTTTGGCGAACGCTTTAAGGCGAAGGCACAGTTGGTGGGCGGCATCACACTGCTACTAATCGGCGCAAAAATCCTCATCGACCATATCGGCGGAGGGTTTTAAGTTAGCTCGGCAGGGCATTTGTCTTTCTGTCCGCCCTCCAGCGCGTCACGCAGATAGCCCGCCAGAATCTCTACGATTCTGGCGTTTTTGCCGCCGCGGGTTACGATGACGTCGGCGCAGCCGCCATAGTTTCGAATGTACTTGTCATACATGGGTTTGACGGTCGCCAGGTATTGAGAGCTGACACTGTCAATGGAGCGCCCGCGCTCCTTCAAGTCGCGGTTAATGCGCCGCAAAAGACATATATCCGCTTCAACGTTGATATAGAGCCGCAGAAACATTTTGTCAAAAAGGCGTTCATCATAGAAGGCATGAATGCCTTCCAGTATCAGCACATCGCAGGGCTGAAGCATTTCATCCGTGTCAGCGCGCCGGTGCTGGGCAAAGTCATATGCGCGGCGGGGGATGGCCTGACCATTCATGAGGGCGCCAATGTCCTCCAGCAGCAAGTCATGGTCAAATATATCCGGTTCATCGTAATTGAGCAGCGCACGCTGTTCAAAAGAAAGTTCAGGATGGTCAATGTAATAGGCATCCTGATTGAGCACCAAACACTTGGCCTGCAGGTTGCGCACCAGTTCAAGCGCAAGAGTCGTTTTGCCAGAACCGCTGGCACCGCAAATTCCAATAAACAGCATTTGGCACCTCCTTGGCGGAAGATATCCCATAGCACGCGGTATGTCAAGATTTCATTTGACATGGCATGCCATCGGTGTTAGTATGCTTGCGAACTGAATATCCTTATCAAGAGTGGTGGAGGGACTGGCCCGATGAAGCCCAGCAACCAGCAAGTGCAAGGTGCTAAATCCAGCGGCGAAAGCCGGCAGATGAGGTTTCGATAACACGCCCGTCTGAGACGGGCGGTTTTTTACGAGGAGGAACTATGCGGAAACTGTTTACTTCAGAGTCGGTGACGGAAGGTCACCCGGATAAACTATGCGACCAAATATCGGACGCCATTCTGGACGCAATTCTCAAAGAAGACCCCATGGCAAGGGTTGCATGTGAAACCGTCGCAACCACCGGCATGGTGCTGGTCATGGGGGAGATATCCACCGGCACCTACGTATCCATTCCAGACATTGCGCGCAGCGTGGTGCTGGACATCGGGTACAACAGCTCGAAAATGGGCTTTGACGGCAACACATGTTCCGTGCTCACCACTGTTAACGAGCAATCTGCGGATATCTCCGGAGGCGTTACCCACGCACTGGAAACCCGGGAAGACGCCTCTGCCCAGCAAAGCACCGGCGCCGGCGACCAGGGCATGATGTTTGGTTACG
>CAYFSN010000001.1:7445-11458 GCA_964345845.1 uncultured Christensenella sp. | reverse complement strand
GATGGCCATCTGGCTGGCACATCGCTTGACGCAGAAAATGACCGAGGTGCGTAAGAATGGCACCTGCCCCTGGATGCGCCCAGATGGAAAATCGCAGGTGAGTGTGCTGTACGAGAACGACAAGCCGGTCTCCGTGGAAACAGTCGTCATTTCAACGCAGCATGATGAAAAAGTAAGCAATGCCACCATTCGCGAAGAGATGATGAGGCATGTGATTCTTCCCGTCATTCCGCCGGAACTGCTGCATGAAGACACCAGGTATTTGGTTAACCCCAGCGGCCGGTTTGTCATCGGCGGCCCTGTTGGCGACAGCGGTTTGACGGGTCGGAAGATTATCGTTGACACTTATGGCGGCTATGCACCGCATGGCGGCGGGGCCTTCAGCGGCAAGGACCCCACCAAGGTTGACCGCTCCGCCAGCTACATGGCGCGCTATCTGGCCAAGAATGTTGTGGCGGCCGGCCTTGCGGCACGCTGTCAGGTGTCGCTGGCCTATGCCATTGGCGTTGCGCAGCCTGTAAGCTTCACCGTGGATACCTTTGGCACCGGCAAAGTTGATGACAATCAGATACGCCGCGCACTGAAAAGCCTGGTGAATCTGACGCCAGACGGCATCATTGGCCGGTTCGATTTGCGCCGCCCCATCTACCGGCAGACGGCAGCGTACGGCCACTTTGGGCGCGAGGATTTGAACCTCCCCTGGGAAGCCACAGACTTGGTGGACGCGCTGCAGACAACCTGCGCCTAGGCAAACCAACCATCCGAACTACCGAAAAATCCCGCGTCAATCGGCGCGGGATTTTGCTAATGTGTGCTTAGCTTATGTGCCCAGGTAGGCCTTTCTTACGTCATCGTCCTCCAGCAGTTCCTGCGCTGGGCCTTCCTTGACAATGCGGCCAGTCTCCAGCACATAGGCCCGGTTAGCGATGGACAGCGCCATATGGGCGTTTTGTTCCACCAGCAGCACGGTTGTGCCCTCCTGGTTGATTTTGCGGATGATGCTGAAGATTTCCTGCACCAGAATGGGGGAAAGGCCCATGGATGGCTCATCCAGCATCAGTAGTGCTGGGCGGCTCATCAGTGCCCGGCCCATGGCCAGCATTTGTTGCTCACCGCCGGACAAGGTTCCAGCCAACTGCTTTCGCCGTTCTTTCAGTCGGGGAAAGTGCTCAAATACCATTTCCAGATCCTGGGCATTGTCATTGCCATAATGCAAGTAGGCGCCCATCTCCAGGTTTTCCAGCACACTCATCCGCGCAAACACGCGGCGGCCTTCGGGCACCTGCACCAGCCCTCTGGCAACCAGCTGATGGGCGGGCACTTTGGTGACGTTCTGGTCAGTAAAGGTAACGGTGCCGGACTGCATAGGAATCAGCCCGCTGAGGGCATGCAGGGTGGATGTTTTTCCCGCACCGTTGGCGCCGATGAGTGTAACAATCTCTCCCCGAAGCACCCGGAAGGAGATGTCGCGAAGCGCTTGAATGGCGCCGTAGTATACGCTTAGATTTTCAACTCTCAGCATCTGTCGCGGCCTCCTTCTCATTCGTGTGTTCAGGCGCCCCTAGGTATGCAGCAATAACTTCGGGATTGTGCCTGATTTCTTCCGGCGTTCCCTCGGCGATGATACGCCCGTAATTCAACACATAGATGCGTTCGCATATCCCCATGACCAACTTCATGTCATGCTCAATGAGGAGAATCGCCACGGAAAAGCGAGAACGAATCAGCTTGATGGTTTGCATCAGTTCTTCCGTCTCAATGGGGTTCATGCCAGCGGCAGGCTCATCCAGCAGCAGCACCTTGGGGTTGCATGCCAAGGCACGGCAAATCTCCAGTTTTCGCTGTTGCCCGTAAGGCAGGCCGTCCGCGCGTACGTCCGCGACGTCTTCCATGTCAAAGACGCGAAGAAGCTCCCTGGCGCGTATATCAATGCCGATTTCTTCCCGCACAAAGCCAGAGGCGCGAAGCACGCCAGAAAGTGCTGAATACTGCATTCTGGTATGGAAGGCCACCTTGATGTTTTCGATGACCGTCATCGACTTAAACAGGCGGATGTTCTGGAAGGTACGCGCAACACCGCTCTTGGTGATGTCATGCGTTGGTTTTCCAACCATGGAGTTGCCAAGCAGAATGATATCGCCGGCAGTGGGGGCATAGACACCGGTCAGCAGGTTGAACACGGTGGTTTTTCCAGCACCATTGGGGCCAATGAGCCCCACAATTTCGTTGTTCAGCAGCGAAATGTTGATGTCATCAGCGGCCTTCAACCCGCCAAAGGTGATACCCAGGTTCTTAGTCTGCAGCACTTGCGAGTCTTCCCACACGTCATAGTGCGGCACATAGGGCATCTTCGCCCCCTGTTTGCGCACACCAAAGACTTTTCTGAACAAAATGGCGGCCTTTTCCCACCAGGCAATCAGGGAAAACTCATATGTGCCCATCAGACCCGTGGGCCTGAACAGCATCATAATAATGAGCAAGGACGAGTAAATGACCAGTCGCCACTCTGAGAAGCCGCGAAGCACTTCAGGCAAGGCGACCAGTACAATGGACGAGATGATGGAACCGGTAATGGAGCCCATACCGCCCAGCACTACCATGACCAGGTATTCGATGGACTTGTTAAAGCCAAAGGTCTTGGCAGAAATCATGCCGATCTGGTGTGCGTATAAGCCGCCAGCGATGCCCGCAAAGAACGCGGCCAAGGTGAATGCAAGCAGTTTATAGCGTGTGGTGGGAATACCTGTGGCTTCGCTGGCTACCTCGTTTTCTCGAATGGAGATAATTGCACGGCCGTGGCGAGAGCGGCCTAGGGTAAAGATGCTGGCAATGATGGCGACCGTGATCCAGAACACAATCGCAAATTGTATGGAACTGGATGTGCGCGGGTCCTCGGAAAAAGCACGGGACATGCGCTCGATACGCGACAACCCAACAGGGCCGCCAGTAATCTTGAGGTTTTCGATGAGAACACGGATGATTTCTCCGAAGCCCAGGGTGATAATGGCCAGGTAATCACCGCGCAGGCGCAGTGCCGGCATGCCTATTAAGAACCCAAAGAGCGCCGCTACCAACCCACCCGCCAACAACGCAATGGGCAGCGACAGCCCAAGAGAAACCGACAGGTTTTTGGTGATTAAGCCCGCGACATAGGCCCCAATGGACATAAACCCTGCATGACCCAGGGCCAATTGGCCCAACAGGCCGGTGGTCAGGTTTAAGCTGACGGTCATGATGATGGATATGCCGATGGTAACAATAATGCCGGAAATATAGTTGTTGATGGCACCGGAAGATATCATGGTGCTGATGATAAGGTAGAGCACCAGCAGTGCCAGAATATTCAGTACATAACTCTTTGACTTTCTGTTCATGCCCGCACCTTACACTTTCTCACGGGTGCCTTTGCCCAGCAAGCCCGCGGGTTTGAACAGGAGGACGATGATGAGGATGCCGTATACAACAGCATCACTTAACTGGGAGGAAATGTAGGCCTTGGTCAGGCTTTCAGCAATGCCCATGATATAGCCGCCCAGCATGGCGCCTGGGATGATGCCGATGCCGCCCAACACAGCGGCGATGAAGGCCTTCAAACCGGGCAGCGAGCCCAATGTGGGGGATACGGTGGGATAGGCGAGGCCATACAGCACGGAGCCAATACCGGCCAGCGCGCAGCCCAAAGCAAAAGTCATGGTGATGGTGCGGTTTACGTTGACGCCCATCAACTGCGCTGCCGGCATATCCTCTGACACTGCGCGCATGGCTTTTCCGCTTCTAAAGCGGGTAACGAATACCTGAAGCCCCACCATCAACAAAGCAGAGGTCACTATGGTGAGGGTGGTGGTGAAACCAATCTGCAACCCGCCCAGCTCGAGCGGACGCAGCCTGACGGCGATGGGATACGGTTTGGGCGTGGGGGAGAAGACCAGCAAAGCAACGTTTTGCAGCAGCATGCTAACGCCAATGGCGGTGATCAGCGCGGATATCCGCGGCGATGAGCGCAGCGGCTTATA
>CAYFSN010000001.1:0-7435 GCA_964345845.1 uncultured Christensenella sp. | reverse complement strand
CTTAATGTCGATGCCGAACAACACGCACACCAAAATAACTAGGACAATCACCACAGGTACGGGCAAGCCCAGCATGGTTACAAGAACCACTGCGGTATAGGCGCCCACCATGAGAATGTCACCATGTGCGAAATTGATGAGCCGGACAACGCCGTACACCATGGTGTACCCAAGCGCAATCAGTGCATAGATGCTGCCCACGTGCAGGCCATTAATCAGTTGGTTTAAGAACAGAGTCAACGTTTCCACACCACCGTTCCGTTACAGAAGTTGTTACATATTAAACTGGGGGAAGGTGTTTTGCAACCTCCCCCCAGCTGAAACACAATGAATTACGGGTTCTGCAGTTTGACAAACTGCTTGTTGCCTTCAGCGTCAAAGGTCAGAATAAACGCGCTCTTGATGGGGTCGTTGTGGTCGTCAAAGGTCAGTTTGCCGCTGACACCTTCCACATCCGTGGCCTTCAGCGCGGCGGTGACCGCCTCATAGTCGGTGCTCCCAGCCTTTTTGATGGCCTCGACCAGCACCAGCGCCGCGTCATAGCCAGTTGCAGAGAAGGAGATGGTGGGGACTTCGTTGTACTTGGCTTGATACGCCGCAACAAACGCTTTGCTCATCTCGCTGTCAGCCTGCTCGGAATAGTGGTCGGAGTAGACCATGTTGGTCACCAGTGCCTTGTTGTTGATGGAGTCCACCACATTGGCGATGCCATCCGCGCCCAGGAACCGGGTCTCAAACCCAATCTCATCCGCCTGGGTCAGAATCAGCGCGGCAGGTGCACCATAGTAAGGCAGGAAGACCGCTTCGGGGGCAGCGTTTTTCAAATTGGTCAGCTGAGCCTTAAAGTCAACATCTTCATAGGTAGCAGATTCAGTGGCGACCACTTCCAGGCCCAACGCTGCTGCTTCATCAATAAAGGATTGATAGAGGCCCGCGGAATAGTCGTTGCCGTTGTCATACAGCACCGCGACTTTGTTGATGCCTTCTTCTTTAGCATAACGCGCCATGATGACCGCCTGGAAAGGATCCAGGAAGCAGGTACGGAATACGCTGGGGCGGTCGGTGGTGACGTCATAGGCGGTGGCGGATGCTGTAATCATGGGGATGCCGATGTCGGCTGCATTCGCGGCAACAGCCATGGTGACGTTGGTGAGTACCGCGCCCAGAATGGCAGAGACTTCGTCATTGTCAACCAGTTTGTTAAAGGCATTCACGCCAGCGGTGGCGTCGCTCTGGTCATCCTCCCAAAGCATTTCGACTTTTTTGCCGTCAATGCCGCCCGCTTCGTTCAGCTGGTCAATGTACAGGTCCACACCCTTCTGAACAGCAATACCATACACTGCTGCAGGGCCGGTAAGCACGCTGATGCCGCCGATCTTAATGGTCTCCTCAGCCGCAACGGCGGGAAGAATCAAGGACAGCGAAAGGACGAGTGCCAGCATCAGTGCAAGAATTGAACGCTTTTTCATGGGTTGTGCCTCCTTTGTATAACGTGTAGTACGCGGGCGTCCGCGATACGGAATAGAATACTTTTTACTGGTAAAGTATGCAAGCGAATTCTTGTTTCTCCCTTGTTCTTTGTGTGTGAACTGCATACCTTATGCTTTTGCTGGCCACAGGCATTGGCTTGCTTGACACTGTTGATGGTGCCGATATAATGGACTGGTTGACCTACGAATGCTGATGGGAGAGAACAATGAATCACTATGCGCTGCGCGTGCCAGAGGGAGTGGAAAACATAGACCTTCTCCGCTTCATGCGCGACGCGTGGCCTTTGGCGCCCGCAAAAGTGCTTCGCGATGCCTTCAAACTGCGTGATGTCAAAGTGAATGGAAAGCGCGTAAGCGGCACCCTGCCAATTGCCGCCGGCGACCTGGTTGCCTGGTACACACTTTGGGCGCCGGAGGAGATTCCGGTTGTTTATCAGGATTCGAGTATATTGGTGGTTAATAAACCTGCAGGGCTCAGCAGCGACCAGCAGCGACCTGGCAGCGCTTCGATATTGACTTGGGCAAAAACGCACTTAGGAGAGCAGGTGCGCGTACGCTTAGTGCATCGTTTGGATCAGCAAACCAGCGGCCTGCTGGTACTGGCGCTTTCGGAAGAGGCTGAAGAAGTGCTGCTGCAATTGTTTCAGCAGCGGCGCGTGGTGAGGGCGTATACCTGTCTGGCTGGCGGCATGCCACCAGAGCATGGTATCCTGGAAGACCATCTAATAAAGGACGCGGCAAACGCCTTAGTTACTGTGCGTTCTAAGCCAATGCCTGGCAGCAAGCCCATCAAGACCGAGTTTGCCCTAACAGAGCGCAGCGGTGAAGTGTCCAGGTTGTTGGTAACGCTGCATACTGGGCGAACACATCAAATTCGAGCGCATTTGGCGTTTCACGGCTGGCCGGTGCTGGGGGACGACAAATATGGTGACCGTGCTTTGAACAAACGATTAGGTTGTCGTCAGTTACGTCTGGCTTGTACCATGCTGGGTTTCCCCAGCGATTGTGGTTTGCCCGATATCGCAGGAAAAACGTGGCGCGTTGACGCGCCCTTTTAGGAGGAATCATGTCACAGCTTAAACACCCTGTCAGGCTGATTGCGGCTGATGTTGACGGCACGCTGCTAAACAGCAAAGGGGTTGTTACACCGCGTACCAGAGCAGCGATTTTGGCCGCGCAGAATGAAGGCATCACGTTCGCCATCTGTTCTGGGCGCTTTTTTGAGAATGCATCCATTTTGGCAGTGGATCTGGGGCTGACTGGCCCCATCATTTCGCTGAATGGCGGCCGCATTGGCATGCGCCCCTTCGGCGAGACTGTTGTTTCACACAAGATGGCCGTGGATACCGCCATGCGTGTGTACGAACTGCTGGAGAGCATGGGTGCTTACTACTATCTGTTTGCAGATGGGTTGGTTGTCATTCGTAAACTAAAAGAGCGGCACCACTCGCAGCTGGACTACGGCAAGCGAATGGGAAAAGAAGCCGCCACATCTTACCGTTATGGCAAAGTGGCGGCGGTTGAGGCGATTCAGGCCGGGATATACAAGTACTACGTGTACGCCCCAAATGGAGGCGTGGAGGAGTTGGCCTTCATACAGGAGCGGCTATCCGCGCTGCAAGGCATCAAGGTCACCAAGTCCAGTCCATACAACGTTGAAATCATGCCAGAGCATGTGGACAAGGAGCATGGCGTGTCAGAGCTTGCGGCGGCGCTTGGGGTGCCCATGGCGCAAGTGATGACCATCGGCGACCAGCTCAACGACCTGCAAATGATTGCGGCAGCCGGATACGGCATCGCCATGGGTAACGCCATTGAGGAAGTGAAGGCGAAGGCCTTCGCTGTCACCGCAACAAACGATGAGGATGGCGTTGCTGTAGCGATAGAACGCTACGCGCTTTCGTCAGGCCAGGGATAAAACAGTTCCTCGCTGTTTAGGGCGTCGACTTGCCCGTCAGTAGCCTCCAGCAATTGCGAATGCACCTGTTCCGCGTCCTCAGCCCGCACCAAGTAGGTTGTCGTGACAAGGTGAGTAAATGCACTGTCCTCTGATAATATCGGCAAACTTTGCATGATGTGCTGTACCCTATCCCACTGGGGATAGGGTACAGTGATGCTTACGCGCAGGCTGGGTGCCATGGTGACCACGCCGGCAGCGTCCAGCCCCATGGCGCACCCCTTGGTGTATGCTCGCACCAACCCGCCGGCGCCCAACTGAATACCCCCGTAGTAACGTACAACCACCACGCAGCAGTTGACCACCTGACGGTGTTTCAGTACCTCCATCATGGGGAGACCTGCCGTGCCAGAGGGTTCTCCATCGTCTGAGTAGCGCATGATGCCGGCGTTTGCGCCAATGACATACGCGAAACAATGATGGGTTGCGCCGCGGTACTCCGCGCGCACCCTCGCCAGCATATCAAGCGCCTCTTGCTCGTCTTGTACAGGCGAGGCGATGCCGATGAACCGACTCTTGTTGATGATGAACTCGTCGATTCCGCTGCCTTTGAGGGTGCGGTAGGGTTTACTCATATCTTCAGAATCAGGCGGCAGTAGTTTTTCTTACCGCGACGCAGCAATACGCCATCCGTTCCGATATCTTCCTGGCTCAGGGTATGGTCCACATCAGTAATGCGATTGTCGTCAACCGACACAGCGCCCTGCGCAATCATCTTTCTTGCGTCACTGCGGCTGGTGCAAAGCCCGCTGAGGTGCAGCAGTGTCGTCAGGCGGCTATCCTGCGACAACTCATCGGCGCTGATGGCGTACGTGGGCACTTCATCAGAGACGCTGCCGCCGCTAAAGAGGGCAGCGGATGCTTCCTGAGCTTTTTGCGCTTCGTCCTCGCCGTGAACAATCTTGGTACATTCAAAGGCCAGCACCTTTTTGGCTTCGTTGATTTCAGCGCCTTGCAGTCTACCCAGTCTGCGTACCTCATCCATCGGCAGGAATGTGAGCAATCCGAGGGACTTCTCCACATCCGCATCTGCAATGTTTCGCCAGTACTGGTAAAACTCGTAGGGGCTGCATAATTCGGCATCCAACCACAGCGCGCCGCGCTCGGTTTTGCCCATCTTCTGTCCCTCAGCGTTCAACAATAGATTAAAGGTACAAGCATAGGCGGATTCCTGCTCCTTGCGCCTGATCAGATCGGCGCCAGCCAGTATGTTGCTCCACTGGTCGTCGCCGCCCATTTGCAGACGGCATCCGGTTCTGCGGAACAATTCCAGGAAGTCATAGGCCTGCATGATCATGTAGTTAAACTCAAGGAATGTCAGCCCCTTTTCCATCCGCAGGCGATAGGCCTCTGCCGTCAGCATGCGATTTACCGAGAACAGTGGACCAATTTCCCGCAAAAACGGCAGATACTGAAGCGGTACCAGCCAGTCCGCGTTGTTGACCAACAAGGCTTTGCCATCATCAAAGTTAATGAAGCGAGCAAGCTGCTGCTTGATTTTTCCTACATTGTGTTCGATGGTTTCCAGGCTCAGCATCTGCCGAAGCTCAGTTTTGCCGGAAGGGTCTGCCACTTGCACCGTACCGCCGCCCACCAACGCGATGGGCTTATGACCTGCCTGCTGCATATGCCGCATGGCGAGTACCGGAATAAAGTGCCCAAAGTGCAAGCTGGACGCGGTTGGGTCAAAGCCTACGTAAAAGGTTGTGGGTTCTTTTTCCAGCTGCTTGTACAGGTCTTCCTCATAGGTAACCTGCGCGATAAAACCACGTTCTTTCAGTGTGTCCAAGATGTGCATGGAAGTTCCTCCTTAATGCTGTGAAAGGCATCGAGCCAGTATTTCGGTGCCCTTTTGAATGGTTTCGGGTGTGTTGCTGGAAAAGTTAAGCCGCAGTGTGTTGTGGTGGCCGTCCTGCGGGTAGAAGGGGGTTCCCGGTACGAACGCCAAACCTTGCTCCAGACAAGTGCTGAAAAGCGCCTGTGCGTTGATATGCTCCGCCAACTCCGCAAAGACAAACAACCCGCCTTCCGGTTTTGTGTAAAACCTGATCTGGGGGATAGCGGCCAAACCTGTCAGCATAGCGTTCAGGCTGTCTCGATACTGCGGGATGACGCGCTTCAAATGTGGCGTCAGCAGGTTATCACGCAAAAACACATCGACAATCGCCTGATTGAGGTTGGCGGTATGCACATCGGTACACTGTTTGAACTGTACGCACTTGCGCACCAACGCAGGCGACGCAGATAGAAAACCCACACGAAGGCCGGGCGAAATCACTTTTGAGAAACTGCCCAGCAGCGCGACCCATCCTTCCTTATCAGACGAAGCGATGGATGGCATAGGGCGACCCTCGTAACGCAGCTGAAGATAGGGGTCGTCCTCAGCGACAACAACCTGATACATCGCCGCTAACTCCGCAACCTTCTTTCTGCGTTCCTCAGGCAGAGTCTTACCCGTGGGATTCTGGAACGTGGGAATGGTGTACAGCAGCTTTGGCCTATGCGCTTGCATTAACCGCTCCAAGTCATCCATCAGCATGCCCTGTTCGTCACAGGCAACGGGAATGACCTGTGCCTGGAAGCTTTTCAGCGCTTGCAGTGCGCCAAGAAATACAGGGCTTTCGCACAACACAACATCACCAGCATCAAGCAACGTTCGGCAGAGCAGGTCAAGCCCTTGCATTGAACCCGTGGTAATCAACAGGGTATCTAGCGATGCTTCTGTATTGAACGTTTCACGAATGTAGGGGATAAGCGCTTCACGCAGCGGCAGCCATCCCTCGGTTTGTCCGTATTGAAGCAGCGTTTTTCCGTGTTGGCGAAGCAGGCGCTGCGCAATATCTGCCGCCTGCTCGTCGGGCAGCGCGAAGCTACCGGGATTTCCGCCTGCAAAGGATATCAGCCCGGGCCGACCCAGGTGCTTAAAGATCTCCCGTATGGCGCTGCTTGTGATGCCGCTGACTCTGGCGGCGAACCTGGGTTCCATGCCACACCTCCAACAAATGAAAATCCGCCCTCCCATGTTGGGAAGGCGGTGTTAACCACGGTACCACTTCCATTTAGCGACTATGTCGCCCTCGGAACGCTATAACCGGCGCACCGGCAGCAGCCTAATAGCCAAGGGCGTTCAGTGCTGTGCTCAGAAGTGTATTCAGCGCGCTACCGTTTCCCCCTTGCACCAACCGGAGGCTCTCTGAGAACTTTCACGCGCGTACTGGTCTTCATCAACGCAAAAGAATTGTATCAAAACCGGCATTGTCGTGTCAATTACCGCTTTGGACTACGATGTGTTACAAATTGATGAAAATATTGGTGCATTTATTGCGACAATGTGATATAGTGTTTCCGAAATAAGAGCAGGAGTGCACAAGCATGCAGTTTCAGACCAGAGCGTTAAGGCCCGAAAAATCAAGCTGGTTGCGTCCGGAACGGATAGCCGTCATGTCGCGCGCTGAAAAGTCTTTGATGAACTGGGCCCTGGTGGATGACCACCAGGCGGTATTGGAGTTTGGCATGGGGGACGGTGCATTACTAAAAAGCTTGATGCACAGCTATCACATTCGCGCTTGCGGCACGAGCTTTGACCCCGATAAGGCTCAACAGGCACGGCAACATCTGTCCGGAGCGGAAGTTATTTTTACCGGCATGCGGGACATCCCCTGGCGGGACAACAGTTTCGACCGGGTGTTCATTACCGCTACGCTGCCTGCTGGCTGTGAGCGAATTGATTGGCCGTCAGAAGTGCTTCGTACCCTAAAGCCCGGCGGTAAGCTGCTCATGGCGCTACCAATCCTGCAGCACGACGGCTCTGCCGGCACCTTGTGGGACCGCATCGTTCACCCCAAGCATGTGCTTAAGCGACTCTCCGCCTGCGGGTTTGATGATGTTTCGTACCGATACTGCCTGCCGGCGCACGCCATCCTCATTGCCGGAAAGCCTGCATGAGTATCCTCCTTCAAAAAAGAAGCCTGGCTGCTTTGTTGGCCAT